>JAGXHD010000039.1 GCA_024636395.1 Sulfitobacter sp. | reverse complement strand
GACGTCGAACTGCTTGGGGTTCCGCACCAGCTGCATCGCGCCGTTGTCGGCATACATGTGCGACAGTTCGACGTCCGCGTATTCCTTCTCGTGGATCTCGGTCACGACCTGCCGCCACAGCACGCCGGATTCCATCACGTTGGCCTTTTCCATCGAGCACACACGATTGCTGCGACGACGTGCCAGCTCAAACGCCGACCGCGCAACGCGGGCAATCTCGGACTCGGTGTAGCGCTGGGTGTTGATGCCGACGCGCTCGTTGCCTTCCTCGAAGATCCCGCGTGGCTCGCCGAAGTAAACGCCCGAGGTCAGCTCGCGCACGATCATGATGTCGAGGCCCGCCACGATATCCTTTTTCAGTGAGGAGAAGTCCGCCAGTGCGTCGAAGCATTGCGCGGGGCGCAGGTTCGAGAAAAGGTCCATCTCCTTGCGCAAGCGCAGCAGTCCGCGCTCTGGCTTCACCGAAAAGTCCAGATTGTCGTACTTTGGCCCGCCCACGGCACCGAGCAGAACGGCATCGACCTCCAGCGCGCGCGCCATCGTATCGTCATGCAGCGGGGTGCCGTGCTTGTCGTAGGCAACGCCACCTACCAGATCATGCTCGACGTCGAAGGCCAGATCGCGCTTGGCGCCGAACCAGTCGATGACGCGGGTGACCTGCCCCATGACTTCGGGGCCGATGCCGTCACCGGCGAGGATCAAAAGGGTCGGGTTAGCCATGCGATACGCTCCTGAAATTTGCTTAAATCGGCGTAGCGCGCGCGGGCTGGGGCGTCAAGGATTGGCGCGGCCGAGGTCCACCCAAAGCAGGCTGTGGCGGCTGGCCCCGGGGGCGGTTTCGATGCCTTGCGCGATAACTTTCCAGTCTGTGGACGGCAGCAGATAATCAACCTGCAATCCCTCGGGCATTGCCTCGGAAAAGATGGCGGTGGGCGCGTCGCCAAAGGGGTTTTGCAACAGGGGATGCGCCAGCAGGCCCCTGATCGCGCCGCGTCTGCCGCTGCCCCGCTTGGGGTCGATGTTGGCCGTCCCGAGCAGGATGAAGGGTTCCGTGCGTTCGTCCTCGTCGAGATAGGCGTTCCAGAAGGCCACTTCGTCGTGATTGCGGCGGCCATTGCGGTCCTCGTCTCCGTCATAGAGCGGCGGTGTGGCGTGGAAGGTCATAAGACGCAGAGTGCCGTTGTCCGGCGTCTCCACGGGCACAACCCAGTGGCCACGCGAGGATAGCCTGTGCACGTTGTGCACCCCCTGCCCACCGAACGGAGCGGCCCCGATCATCGGATAGATGTTGCCGGGAAAATCGCGCCATAGCAGCAGGGTGTAATCCTCTACGACGTCTCTTTGAATCGGGAAGCGGGACAGGATCGCCATGCCCCCCATCCCGTTGAACCTGCCAAACCCGTGCGCATCATCGGCGTCGCCCAAGCGGCCGTCGCCGTTGAGATCAAGACCGCTGGCCTGGCCTGCGTTGGGGGCGGCCGTGAAGCGGTGCGGATAGCTCAGGCCGCCAGATTCCAACGTGGAGACGAGTGCTTGGACTGCTGTGCCCTTCAGATCGTAATCGACGCCCTGAAGCGCGATGATATCGGGGCGCACTTTAAGCAGAAGCGCGGTAAATGCGCTGATTTGGGGGTCGTCGCCCTTGAGGATATCGCGCAGCAAGAGGCCGGGGCCCTTGCGTGTCAGTTCCGCGTTGAAGGTGGCAACTCGCAGGGGATTCGCGTCTGCGGGCAGGGCAGCGCAGGCCAGAGCCAGCACCGCAGCGCATAAAAGATGGATCAGGCTGCCTGCAGCCCCTCGGCCGCCTGCTCGGCATAGGCACGCTTTCGCTTCTCCTCGATCATGTCGGCAATCTTGCCCATGGCGATGCCGCGCATGATGATACTTGCCGGTAGGAAGGCCCATGCTGCAATTGTCCAAATCAGGGTTTGCGGGTTCTGCATTGTAATTGGGTCTAGCAGATCAGCGGCCAGCTTGACTACAGCCGGCACGGCAAAAGGCAGAAGGAAACCAAGTGCGATATTGACCCGCGCATCACGCTGCAGCCGCTCGAGCACATCGCCGCCCGCGGTCGGATCGAAAAGCGGCAGATTGACCCAGACATTGAACGCCCCGGAGCGCGCAGGCCAGTTGAGCAGTCGCACAAGGACCAGAAAGGCGGTCATGGCGATGAGCGAAATCAGGTAGGAGAGGCCCGCTGCCGTGCGCACGAAGCTTACAGTTTCGTAGGAGGCATCCGCTGGCAGCATCAGCACGACCATGCGGACGGGCGAATAGGGGAAGTCCATGGCATTGCCTACAATCGTCCCGATCGAGGTGAGTGCGGTCGTCAGCAAGGTCGGATCACTCATCCCCTTCACGATGACGCTCAGCAGAAAAATCATGGCAAACAGGGATATAAACCGCAGGCGGTTGAACGGGGCGGCATTACGAAACTCTACAATGCTTGGAAATACCGAATTATATTCGACAAATGTCAGAACCGCAGCGAGAAGCGCCACGAGCAAGACGATCTGGGTCGAATCGCTGGACATGCCCGGCAACACAAGCGCCGGTGTCATGATCAGGGTCGCAACCAGAAGTCCACGCGCCACGGCGCTGGTCATACGTACTATCAACGTTCTATCCCTTTCAAACTGGCCAGCCGCGTTTGTCGCGTGCTTGTCCCAACTTGATGCCTTCGGGTTCGGAAGGACTGCCTCATTGTTGTCACAATCGTGCCTTCTTTCGCCTTAGTTCTCAAGACTATTGCGCCAGATGAGCCGACAGTTGGGGCGTTTTGAGGGAGGGGGTGGTGCGTTCTTGCATCATTTGCACGGCGCAAATAAGGCAATCGCAACATCTAGTGGGCAGGGGCTGCCTGCCCACTAAAATAACTGCTCAACTTTTAGAACAAGCTAATTAAAAGTTAAGTCTTCGCAATTATGTAGAAGGCGCTCAAACCCAGGGACGGCTCTGGGTTGCGGCCGCTTCGAAGGTGTCGATCGCGGCGGCCTTCTCCATGGTCAGGCCGATATCGTCGAGGCCGTTCATCAGGCAATGCTTTTTGAAAGCGTCGACTTCGAAGGTAAATACTTCGCCGTCCGAGGTTGTGATACTCTGACTTTCAAGGTCGATCTCGATGCGGGCGTTCGCGCCCTTTTCCGCGTCCTTCATCAGCACATCAACCTGTTCTTGCGGCAGAACGATGGGCAGGATGCCGTTCTTGAAGCAGTTGTTATAGAAGATGTCGGCGTAGGACGGCGCGATCACGCAGGTGATGCCGAAGTCGGCGATGGCCCATGGCGCATGCTCGCGGGAGGAGCCGCAGCCGAAGTTATCGCCCGCCACAAGGATCTGCGCATCGCGGTACTGCGGCTTGTTGAGGACGAACTCGGGGATTTCGTTGCGGTCGTCGTCATAGCGCATCTCGTCGAAGAGATTGACGCCAAGCCCGGAGCGTTTGATGGTTTTGAGGAACTGCTTGGGGATGATCATATCGGTGTCGATGTTGATCAGATCAAGCGGTGCAGCGATGCCGCTGAGGGTGGTGAACTTGTTCATGAACAAACTCCTAATCTTGGACCACTAGCAGTGGTGTGTTTCAAATTAGTGACGCGCAAGCGCCATGAGCCCCTGTACCCCCGTAACACCGCCTGACGGCCTTACGGGGGTGGGGCTATTACTACATCATCTCGCGCACGTCGGTGAGCTTGCCGGTCACTGCCGCCGCCGCCGCCATTGCGGGGGACATCAGATGCGTGCGTCCACCACGGCCTTGACGGCCCTCGAAGTTGCGGTTGGAGGTTGCCGCGCACCGCTCTCCCGGCGCGAGTTGATCGGGGTTCATCGCAAGGCACATCGAGCAGCCTGCAAGGCGCCATTCGAAACCGGCCTCGATAAAGATATCGGCCAGCCCTTCCTCTTCTGCCTGCGCGCGCACGAGCCCCGAGCCGGGGACGACCATGGCGCGCATGCCTTCCTTGATCTTCTTGCCCTTCAGGATCGCGGCCGCTGCGCGCAGATCCTCGATGCGGCCATTGGTGCACGAACCTATGAACACCGTGTCGATCGTCACGTCCGTGAGCGGTGTGCCTGCGGTCAGCCCCATGTAATCGAGCGAGCGCTGGGCCGCCGCGACCTTGCCGCCCGCGAAATCGGAAGCGGCGGGGACGCTTGCCGTGATCGGCAGCACATCTTCGGGCGAGGTGCCCCATGTGACGACGGGCGCGATGTCCTCGCCCCTGAGCGTCACGACCTTGTCCCAGTGTGCATCGTCGTCGGAATAGAGGGTCTTCCACCAGTCCATCGCCGCTTCCCATTGCGCGCCTTTCGGAGCGTGGGGGCGGCCCTTGCAGTATTCAAACGTCTTTTCATCCGGTGCAATAAGGCCCGCGCGCGCGCCGCCCTCGATGGCCATGTTGCACACGGTCATGCGGCCTTCCATCGACAGATCGCGGATCGCTTCGCCGCAATACTCGATGACGTAGCCGGTGCCGCCTGCGGTGCCGGTCTCGCCGATCACGGACAGGGTGATGTCCTTGGCGGTGACGCCGGGGCGCAATTTGCCGGTAATCTCGACCTTCATATTCTTGCCCTTGCGCTGGATCAGCGTTTGGGTGGCCAGTACATGCTCGACCTCGGAGGTGCCGATGCCGTGGGCCAGCGCGCCGAAAGCGCCATGGGTCGCGGTGTGGCTGTCACCGCACACGACCGTCATGCCGGGCAGGGTCCAGCCCTGCTCAGGGCCGACGATGTGTACGATGCCCTGGCGGACGTCGGAAACGGGATAATAGTGGATGCCGAATTCCTTGGCATTGGTATCTAGCGCTTCCACCTGCACCCGGCTGTCCTCGGTCATGGTAGCGGCATTGGCGCGGTCGAGTGTGGTGGGCACGTTGTGATCTGGCACGGCGATGGTCTTGTCTGGCGCGCGAACGGTGCGGCCCGTCATGCGCAGCCCCTCGAAGGCCTGCGGCGAGGTCACCTCGTGGACAAGATGGCGGTCGATGTAGAGCAGGCAGGTGCCATCTTCGGCCTCATCGGCGACATGGGCATCCCAGATTTTATCATAGAGCGTTTTGGGGGACATATGGTCCTCTCCCTTGAATGATGTGGTGGTTTTGTACTTCGGATCCCGCGCGGGCGCGGACGCTTCTGTCGTCTGACAGGCGTTATAGTCGGGCAAGCACCGTGTGCGTCGCACCGAAAAAGCGCTCAGTCAGGCGCGCGCGGTCTGTCTGGTTGAACACGTGTTTCATGAAAACCCAGATACAGCGCATTGTGATGTGCCGCAAGGGTTGCGGGGCTTGTCCCTTCATGCAACGATTCCAGCCAAATCAGGAGACGCCATGCAAGACCCCCTTGATCCGTTCTCGGAATTTCTTGTGACACTGCAAGCGCTCTGGACCAATATACTTGGCTTCGTGAGTGGTGTGATCCAGCCTGGCTGGCGCCAAAATCAGGTGATCATCGTGGTGGTGCTGGCGTTGGTGGCCTGGGCCTTGCACCGTGGCAGTGGCACCGCGCTGCAAAATTGGGTCCGCTCGCGCGAAGGTTGGGAGAAGTGGCAGCTCCGCATGGTCGTCCAGGTCAAGCGGCGGCTGGGTCTGATCTGGTTCTCGGTCCTAGCATGGGCGGTCTATCTGATGATGCAAAGCATCACTTGGCCCTCGCGCTCCTATCTGATCGGGGTGGCGGCGACGCTCACGCTCGTCTGGGTTGGGGTAGCGTTTGCCGCGCGGCTGGTGCGCAACCGTTTTATGCGCCGCCTCGTGACTTGGTCGTTGTGGATCTATGCCACGCTCTACTTCCTGAACGTCTCGGACGATGTTGCCCAGTTTCTCGACGGGCTTGCGCTTGAGCTGGGGGATTTCCGCCTTTCGATCCTGACGCTGATCTCGGCGATCGTTGTGATCGGCGTGCTGATCACGCTTGCACGGCTGGCCTCGACCACGGCCGCCAGCACGATCCGCCGCAACGAGGATATCAGCCCTTCCATGCAGGTGCTTGCCGTCAAGGGCGTGCAGCTGGCGATGTACGGGATCGCCTTCTACATCGGGGTGAACGCGGTCGGGATTGATCTGACCGGCCTCGCTGTCCTGTCGGGCGCGATCGGTGTGGGCCTTGGTTTCGGTTTGCAAAAGGTGGTCTCGAATCTGGTGTCGGGCGTGATCATTCTGCTCGACAAGTCGATCAAGCCCGGAGACGTGATCAGCCTCGGCGAGACGTTCGGCTGGATCCAGACGCTGGGCGCGCGCTATGCCTCCGTGGTGACGCGCGACGGTAAGGAATATTTGATCCCGAACGAGGATCTTATCACCGGGCAGGTGGTCAACTGGTCGCACTCCAACGATTTCGTGCGTCTCGATATCTTTTTCGGGACTGCCTATGGCGATGACCCGCATGTGGTGCGCAAGCTCGCTATCGACGCCGCCGCCTCCGTGCCGCGCGTGCTTAGCCACAAGGCGCCAGTCTGTCATATCGTGGGCTTCGGTGACAGCTCGGTGGATTATATCCTGCGGTTCTGGATCAGGGACCCCACCGGCGGGCTCACCAACATCCGTGGCAATGTGTATCTGGCCCTTTGGGATACGTTCAAGGAAAATAACATATCCATCCCGTTCCCGCAGCGTGAAGTGAAGCTGCTCGAAGTGCCGGAAGTCATGGCGGAGGGAACGCAAGCGGACTGAGGGGTGTTGGGTCTTCAAAGGAGACTGATATGACACATGAACTTACCCTGCGCAGCAAAGAGCAGCTGACACCCGACACGCACCGCTATGTTTTCGACAAGCCTGCCAATCTGGAGTTCAAGCCCGGACAAGCCACCGAACTTACGCTGCTCAAGGATGGATGGCGGGACGAGGCGCGTCCCTTCACGTTTACATCCTTGCCCGACGAGAGTGCGCTGGAATTCGTGATCAAGAGTTATCCCGAACATGACGGCGTGACCGAACAGATGGCAAAGCTCGAGCCCGGCGACAAAGTGGAGATCGTGGAGCCATTCGGCGCGATCCAGGATCACGGTCAAGGCGTGTTTATCGCCGCCGGTGCGGGCATCACGCCATTTATCCCGATTCTCGAAACGCATGATGCGGGCGGCAAAATGGATTGCACCCTGATTTTCACCAATGAAACGGAGAAAGATATTATCCTGCGCGACAAGTGGGAGAAGATGGCGGGGCTAAAGACGGTGTTCACCGTGACTGACGATTCAGGTGCCGATGTGGCCGAGCAAAAGGTCGACAAGGCGTTCCTTAACCAGCACATCGATGATTTTGGACAGACTTTTTATATCTGCGGTCCCGAAGGCTTTGTGGACGACGTCCGAGATGCCCTGAAGGCGCTGGGCGCGGATGCGGATAAAATCATCACAGAAGAGGGCTGGTGAGACAGGGGGTGGCTCCCGTCATTGTAATATGGCATGGGCGTTGCTAATTTAGAGCATACCCCAGCGCCGGGGGCCCGTCGGCGCGCCAAAAGGAGGACAATGTCCTGTCTACGCAAACTCACGCAGCAACCCCTGCGCACGCTGGCGCGGTCGTAATGGCCGGTCAGAAACAAGCGACCAGCGATTTGCTGCTCGAAACCGTTCTTTCCTCGCTGAATGATGACAAGGCCGAAGACATCGTGCAGATCGATCTGCGCGGTAAGACCGAGATCGGCGATCACATGGTGATCTGTTCCGGCCGGTCGACGCGGCAGGTGAGCGCGATTTCCGAGAAACTGGCCCAGCGGGTCAAGGACGAGTTCGGCCACACCGTCCGCACCGAGGGCAAAGGCACCGGCGATTGGGTGCTGATCGACACGGGCGACGTGATCGTGCATGTGTTTCGTCCCGAAGTGCGCGAGTTTTACCAGCTCGAAAAAATGTGGCTGCCGCAGCCCGACGACGCCTGATCCTACGTGAAGGTACACATCTGTGCCGTGGGCAGGCTGCGCGCCGGGCCTGAAAAGACGCTGATCGACGACTATCTGACACGATTCGAAAAGACTGGCCGGGGGCTCTCCCTTGGACCGATTTATCTTTTGGAGGTCGATGACCGCAAAGGCGGCGGCATGATCGGCGAGGCCGCGCTTTTGCGCCGTGCGGTGCCGGAGGGCGCGGTGATCTGCGCGCTCGACGAGCGGGGTGAAGCCGAGACATCGCCTAAGTTTGCCGCACGAATCGCCGCCTGGCGTGATGCGGGGCGGAGCGATCTTGCGTTTATCATCGGGGGTGCTGATGGCATTGACCCGACTTTGCGCGCCGAAGCAGATCATCTTGTGTCGTTCGGCCCTATGGTCTGGCCTCATCTTATGGTCCGGGCGATGCTGGCCGAGCAGCTCTACCGTGCGGCCTCCATCCTGTCAGGCGGCCCCTACCACCGTGTCTAAGGCAGCTTGACCGTCTTGGTGCTGGAAGACCAGCCGGTCACGGTGTCATGCGCTTCGATCACGACGCTATCTATCCCGTCGCCGATCACTACCCCGGACAGGGAGCGCGTGAACGGCTGCTCGTTCACATGCGGGTGTGCAAGATCGCGCTGGCCCAGAACGTTTCCATCGGGATCTTTGATCCGCCAGACATCGGCATAATCGTCCCAGCCGGTATCGGTATGGGAAATTGTCACGTCAAAAGTATAGCCGCCCGCCGTTTTGGACACCTTCACGTTCTGCACGACTGCGGGGTCTGCGAAGGCAGGGGATGCAAGTGCTGCGAGAATCACGACAATCTTTTTAATCATTTCAATCACCCTACTGTAAGACTGGTACATAATGGATCACGAAGCGTCTTCCAAGAGGGCCCTACGAGACTGTGATGCAAACTCGCGCCGCCAGATCACAACGGCCGTGATACTCGCGGCGGCGATGAGCGGGAGCGGCCCTGCCAGCCATGCAACGGCAGCCAGCCCGAAATAGATCGCGCGCAGGCCGCGATTGAAGCTGCGGGCGGCTGCGATGTTCAATTCCGCCGCTTTGCGGGCATATTGTGGGCCTTTGGGGTGATCGGGATCGTTCGGCTCTGCTCCCATGATGACCGAGCAATACCCGAACAACCGATTCGACCACACGAATTTGAGAAACGCGCTTGTGAGAAACACCACGATCATGAGAAGTTTCAACTCCCAGATGATTTCGGGGTCGCGCGCATCGGTCAGATCGGCAGCGACGCCCGCGATCTGCTCCGCGTTGCCGATAAGCGCAAGCGTACCACCGATCGCGATCACACAGGTCGACGCGAAAAACGCTGTGCTTTGCCGCAATGTTCCTATGGTTTGTGCGTCGAAAATGCGCACCTCGCGGCCAATCATCTGTACCATCCACTCCCGACGGTAGCTTGCCATAATGAAAGAGGTCGAGGGGCGCTTCATCGAGGGATGCTCGATCCACCAGCCCATAAAGGCCCAGAGGATGAGCAGTACGGCAAGGGCTGCCGCATCCATCAGGGATAAGAGCGAGAGGGTCTGAAGTGATATCATTCTCATTCTTTAGGCATATCGAGATCGCAAGGCCAGTGCTTGCGGGGGCATAGCACGGCGCATGATCAGTGTTCACCTCTTTTAACAGGAATAGTTGATGGCGGATTCACCATCGCCACCGTTGACGCTCTGCGGCAGGGGTCAAATTTTATTGATCAGTGTGCGCCCAATCGGGCATCCGTCGGGCCGTGTTTTACCGGCTGTAAATCTGTTCGGCCATATTCTTGACTGCGGTGGATTAGAGCCTGTGCGCGCTGACGTCGAGGGGCGCATCCGGTAGATGGATCTGGTAGGAATATGGCGTTCTTGATAGTTTGGAATCGCGGTAACCTCTCGCAGTGGGCCAGTCCCGTCGACAATTCGCGCGCGATGAGGGTTGCATTAACCCGAAATTGGTAATATTATTTTACCAAATTGATCAAATGTATCCCGGTTCAGG
>JAGXHD010000038.1 GCA_024636395.1 Sulfitobacter sp. | reverse complement strand
CGTCGTGCCTTCGCACGGGCTTGGGCCAGAACGATCTCTTCAACGGGGCCTTCGCGCGGGATGATTGCATAGACAAGGCGGCCGCCCATTGCTTCGGCGATCTTCTCCAGTTGGTTTACGGAGATGGTTCCGGCCTGTTCGTTCTGGATCGCTGCATAGATGTTGTTTCTTGAGATCCCGAGGTGTTCTGCAAGGGCCGGAGCATTCATCCCGATCGCTTCCTGGAAGGTGGCGATCCATCCACCGATCGGCTTTGCAAGCGACTTCGTCAGACTGGTTGCCTGGTTGATCCTCTCTTGGGCCTGTCTTTGCTTCGCTCGAGTAACTGACATTTGCGAACCTATGATATTGCATTTTCGGTAATTACGCCATGCTCTGATATTGCAGATAATAATATAATGCAACTCTATAGATTTGCGAATATGCTATAAATGCTAAGCTATAACATGTCTAATGTGCCATGTTTGCAGTTCTAGGGCATTGCAATTTCGATGAGCCATGACGCGCCTCAACAAGAATCCGAGCAACACAGGCGCGCTTCCTGCTTCTTCATGCATTGGAAGACAGTCATCTTTTCCCGGCGATCCACTTCGGCGAGAGCCCCTTGTCGCGGAAGCACTCCTCCGGTACGGCGCGCCGCCTGATCCGGGCTCACAGTCACGTTTAGGAGACAGAGAAGGCCTTATTGGACATAGCCAAGTTGATGAAGCATGTGATGGCGACCGGAGGGTGGCAAGTTGAGTGATATGTCTCGCAATGAAGCGCTTGGCGGCCTTGATATTGCGGCAGCCCTCGACAAGGATGTCGAGCATGTCGCCGTTGGCACCTCCTGCGCGCCAGCAGAGCCCCATGGTTTCGCAGCCGATAATCTCGCTTCGTTCGGCAATCAGATCATCGATGTCAGCCCTGCTCAGCGCTAACCTATGATAGGCTCGAACCGCGTAGGCGATGATTTCACGATGGTAGGGTAGCTCCACAGGCGCGGCATGGCAGACGGTACTCTTATGCACCATCCGATGCCGGGTCAGTAAAGCCGAACAACTTGGCAATGCCGTACAAGCTTTTGAAATCCTGTATGTAGCGCTGGATACTTGACATCCGGAGCTTGCCCTCATCGGCAATAGGCTCCAAGGTCGGAGCGTAGCAATATCCGCGGATATACCTAAAATGGCTTACGGGCAGTTCATACGCGATCTGGAGCGTATCATGGCGCAGGTGAACACCAAGCTACAGCGCGATCCTACCCTGCGCAGGCATGTCTTACGGCGGTTTTCCCAGACTGAGGTTACCGAGTTCCTCAGTGTGGACGAATCCGGCGCCACTGGTCCGAAACCGCGTAGCGCTGCAGAACTTGGCGCGGTTCGGCGCCCGGTGCTTTGGCTAGGAGTCCGCCTCATTCCGGGTCGAGCGAATATCCAGAACGGTAATATCACCCTTTTCTTCCTCTCCCGGAGACGCGGTATTCTGGTTTACCGGGTGCTGCGGGCAGAGTTTTGCCACATCTGCCGTCGCGGGGGATTCGCATATGCGTTCGTTTAAGAAAGGTGGGACTGATGGATAATATCGCGCGGCTTGACCAGACACGGCCGATCTCCAGACGCCCGGTCGATCCCGATTGGCGTACTGACAGTGATCAACCCATGGTCACTACGGATCGTTTCATCTTGCAATCAGGCCGCCGCCGTCTGGAGGCCTGCCGGGTACTCGGGCGGTCTTGCGCCGGGCTGCACGACCAGATCAGCGTGGAAGTGGACAGCGCCAACACACCCAACCGCGCGTTTTGCGAAATCATCCCCCGCTTGCACGGCGGCACGGTCAAGAAGCCGAAAACGAAAGCGCCCGAGATAACCCGCGCGGAAAACGGCACGGTGAAGGCCACCGCTAAACCCGTGTGTGCAGGGCTCGTCTCTGCAATGATCGAGCCGGGAAAGATGTAAATGCCGATTGGTTGGCCAAGTCATTGGTCAAGCTGATCGCGGACAAAACAAAGAAATAAGGATATTTCATGACACAGACCACCTTGCGCCAACACCTCCACGCCAGCAACACGGATCGCGATTTGCTGATGCTGCTGGAGGACATCGCAACCGCCTGCCGGATGATCGCCGACCGCGTGCGCCATGGTGCGTTTGCAGGGGTCTTGGGTGCGGCTGAGACGGAGAATGTTCAGGGGGAGACGCAGAAAGAACTCGACGTTATCTCGGACGAGATTTTTCAGGAAATCGTGGGAGGAAACCCGAACCTCGCAGCACTTGTGTCCGAGGAGGTCGATGAGGTTAATTGGCGCAAGCAGGCGCCTCAGGCTGGTGATTTCGTCGTGTATTACGATCCGCTAGATGGCTCTTCAAACCTTGACGTAAACCTTTCTGTTGGAACGATATTCTCAATCGTACGGCTTAAAGAGGCGGTCCCCACGGAGGCATCCGCCGTGCAGATCAAGGGAACCGAGCAAATTGCGGCTGGGTACGCAATCTACGGCCCTTCCACCGGCCTCGTGGTCACGGTCGGGCAAGGGGTTGTCGGGTTCACCCATCATCCCGGTTCGGGTGAGTTTCTGCTGACGCAACCTGCCATGTCCATTCCAGAACAGACTCAGGAGTTCGCGATCAATGCGTCGCGCTATGATCTGTGGGAGGCGCCCGTGCGCCGCTATATCGATGATTGTCTGCGCGGTGCCAACGGGCGACGTGGCAAGAAGTTCAACATGCGCTGGTGTGCTTCAATGGTTGCGGATGTCCACAGGATCCTGACGCGGGGCGGCGTGTTTTTGTATCCCAAGGATTCCGGCAATGCCGGGCAGGGGGGCAAATTGCGCCTGATGTACGAGGCGAACCCGATGGGCATGCTGGTCGAACAGGCCGGGGGGGCGGCCTCCACCGGGACGGGGCGGATCATGGACGTTGCACCCACGGGTCATCACCAGCGCGTCTCCGTCATTCTCGGCTCACGCGACGAGGTAGCCGAGATCGAGAGATATTACACGGAGTAGAGCCTAATCAGCAGTATCGAGACCTTCTGCGATATGGGCATGGCCCTGTAAGATGTCATTGTGGATGGCTTCTCCCACGGCCTCGTAATCGCCGTCGCGCAGCGCCTCGACCGTGACTTTGTGCATGTCGGGCAAGGGGGCGGAGCGGTCTTGCCGCACCATGATGCGCAGCGAGGGCCCGACGCGCAGCCAATGGGATGCGGCTGTGGCCATGAGGATTTCAGCGTCTGAATGGGCATAAAGCGTCCAGTGGAAAACGTGGTTGTGCCGCAGGTAGGCCTGAATATCCCCAGCGGACAGCGCGGCGTTCACCCGTGCATCGATCTGTTCCAGCGTGTCGATTTCCTCCGGCTCCATGGCCACAGCTGCGAGGCGGGCAATTTGCGGCTCGATCCCCGTGCGCGCATAGGTCAATTCCTGAAGCTGCTCCATCGTCAGCTTCGGGACGACCACGCGGCGGTTGTCACTGGCGCGCAGTGCGCCCTCGGCGGTCAGACGACGAATGGCTTCGCGGGCGGGTGTGATGCCCGCGCCGAGGCGTTCAACGATGCCGTTGATGGTGACGGCAGCGCCAGGCTCTAACTCTCCGAACAGGATAAGATCGCGGGCTTTGCGGTATGTGACTTCATGGATGGGCAGGGAAGGGGGCATTCGGGGGGCCTGTCTGCGAAAGGATCAGCGCACCATCGCAAGGTTTGCGGGCCTTGACCATGGGTCTTAGACGGTGAGCGTGGGGCGGATATCGGTGATCTGCGAATCTAAACTCACGGCCTCCACCAAATCGCGAGTTTGGAAGCGCGAAGCATCCTGTGTTTTTAGGTTAGACTGCGTCACTCATTTTTCGGCGTTGCCGCCCGCTGATCGCCACGGCGACACCGAGAAATAGGGCTCGAGGAGCAGGTCGGTTTGTTTGTCATTGCCTTACCATGGCCTGCTTGGCACAAGGTTGATCGCACGGTCTGGTGCCTCGCCGGCCTTAGTGTGCCCAAGCTTCCGCGGTCTCGTTTTGCTTCCTGAGTGTGGTTAGTGCCCTTCTCGCTCCTTTAGGAGAGGGAACGGTGTTTAGCTCCGCATATAGTTCCGGCATCCCGATACGTCATCGTTCGGCGCTGTTGCCTGACATCACGAACGCCCCCTGATTTCGAGACAGATGTGGGCACCAAGGTGTCGGGTCAGTAGCCTAGAGGGCAAGATCTTTTTTCAGCAGTTCGATTGAATAGTCCGCTTTATGGGCGGTGCGTTTGATGCGTCCGCCCTCAACCACGACAAAACTATCGCCAGAGCCGAAAGCGAAGCTTGCGTTTTGCTCCACAAGAACAATCGCCATCTCCCCGGCTTGTCTGAGTTGCTGCAAGGCATCGCCGATCTGTTGAATGATATTGGGCTGGATCCCCTCCGTGGGCTCGTCGAGCAGAAGTACGCGGGGCTGGCTGATGAGCGCGCGCGCGATCGCAAGCTGCTGCTGTTGGCCACCCGACAGATCTCCACCGCGCCGCGTTTGCATATCTTTCAGCACCGGGAACAGTTCGTAAATTCGATCCGGGATGAAGTGCTCTGGTTTTGGCAGGCAGGCAAAACCGGTTTGCAGGTTTTCCAGAACGCTCATCATGGGAAACACCTCGCGCCCTTGCGGTACATAGGCGATACCCGCCCGCGCGGCGTCAACGGCATTCGTCATGCGCAAAGGTGCGCCTCCGAGGCTCACCTGTCCAGCCGACATCGGATGCCGGCCCGCGATCGCCTTCAGGAGGCTGGTCTTGCCTGCGCCGTTGTTTCCGATCACCGTCGTAATCTGACCCTTTGCTGCGTGCAGCGACATGCCGAACAGGATCTGGCTTTGTCCGTAGTACAGATCGAGATTTTCAACATCAAGCATCGGCGCGTCCCAGATAGACTTCGATCACCTTTGGATTGGATGTGACGCTGTCGAGCTTTCCTTCGGCCAGCACGGCACCTTCGTGCAGCACCGTAACCTTGCAATCGAGGCGGCGGACGAACTCCATGTCATGCTCCACCACCACCACCGCGCGGGTCTGGGCGGCGCGCTTGAGAATATCGGTGGTTTTTTCCCGCTCCTCCACGGTCATGCCGGCAGCGGGCTCATCGACGAGCAACAGGCGCGGCTCCTGCGCTAGAAGCATTCCGATTTCCAGCCATTGCTTTTGCCCGTGGCTTAGCTCTCCGGCGCGCCGGGTCAGGCTGGCGGTCAGGCCGATCTCCTCCGCGACCTCCTCGATGCGCTGGCCGTTGGCAACCGTTTTCCTGTGCATCAGCACCGCGAAGGGGCCGCGCGGATTTTTCAACGCCATCGCGAGGTTCTGGCGCACGGTCTGCTCTTCGAAGACGGTCGGTTTCTGGAATTTCCGGCCGATACCGATACGCGCAATCTGGCTCTCCGACATCCCCAGAAGCGAGATATTGCGCTCCCCCCAAATCACGGTGCCTGAATCGGGTTTGGTCTTGCCTGTCACGATATCCATAAATGTGGTTTTCCCTGCGCCGTTGGGTCCGATGATCGCGCGCAGCTCGGCGGGTGCGAAATTGATCGACAGATTGTTGATGGCGCGAAAACCGTCAAAACTGACCGAGACGCCAGAGACTTCCAACAGCATGCTCATCGCGGCTTCCTCACCAGATAATCAAACAGGCCGCCGATGCCCTTGGGAAAGAACAGCGTCACGGCGACGAAGCTGAAGCCAAGAAGAACAAGCCACCAGTCCGTCCACCGCACGGTGTAGAATCCCATATTGATGTTGGGGGCACCGCCACCCGTGAACCAGCTCGACAGGAGCGAGACGAGCGCCGCGCCGATGACTGCGCCGTAGAGCCTGCCCCGCCCACCGATCGCGACCCATACGGCCAGATATATGGATGCAATCGGGGCGATTTCACCAGGGTTGATGATGCCTGCTTGCGGATAATAGAGCGCACCCGCGATGCCCGCAACGATGGCGGTGATGGTGAAAATGAAAAGCTTGTAGCTTTCCACGTGGTAGCCCAGAAACCGCACCCTCGCCTCGTTGTCGCGGATACCTTTGACGACACTGCCCATCTTGCCCGACACGACCCAGGCAAAGAACAGGTACCCTAATGCCAGCGCGAGCGCAGAGGCGAGGAAGAACACGATCGAGATCGTCGATTGTGGCGTGTTTTCGTAGCCGGGGATGTTTTGGAGCCCCGACAGGCCGTTGTTGCCGCGCAATCCGCTGTCATTTTGAAATAGGTAAAGGGCCAGCGCCAGCGTCATCGCCTGCGTCAGGATCGAGAGATACACGCCCGTGACGCGGCTGCGGAAGGCGAGCCAGCCGAACACGAGCGCCAGCAGGCCCGGGATGAGCACGACCATTGCCAGTTGGAGAAAAAGGCTATCGGCAAAGCCCCAGATCAGGGGGAACTCCGATGATCCGACGACGCCGAAGATCTGGTTGCCGATGGCGTCCGTGATTTCCTGCGGCGTGGACGGGATGACCTGTCCCGACAGGCTCTCGAGCACGATCCCCTCTGTGCGCGCGTACATCAGCCACATGCCGACTGCATATCCACCAATGCCGAAAAACGCGAAGTGGCCCAGGCTCAGGATGCCGCAATAGCCCCAGACGACATCCATAGCGAGGGCCACAAGACACAGACACAGCGTCTTTCCCAGCACCTTGACGAAGGAGGTGGAGATGAGGCCGACACCCGTGGCTTCCGATAGAAGCGTAACGGTGATCGTGAAGAGGCTCAGGGCGGCGAGGAACCACAGGACGGAAGGGTTTTGTGCAGTGAACGTCCGGTTCATTGGGCCGCCTCCAGTTTGTGGGTCATGAAGGTTGAGTGGGGATCGGATACATAGCTGCCGAAGGGTCCGCACTCAGTGAAACCCTGCGCTGCGTAGAGGGTCCGGGCTGCGGTAAAGTCGGCGTGTACGCCGGTTTCCAGCCACAGGGTGCGCAGGCCTTTCTGCGTGGCAGTGGCGATGATGGTCTGCAAGAGGGCGCCCGCGATGCCCTTGCCACGGGCGACGGCGAGCGTATGCATTGATTTAATCTCGCCTTCCGTATCGGAGAGTTGTTTCAGCGCGCCCATGCCGATCAGGCTATCGCCGTCCACCGCACCCCAGACTGTCATATCGGGGGTGAACAGGGCCGAGACGGGCAGGCGGTGGCAGCTTTCGGCGGGCGCGGTTCCGTCGCAAAATACGGTGTGTATGTCGACCAGCGCCTGAAAGGCGGGGGTGGGACTGTGGAGGATCTCTATGTGCATGCTCAATCCGTCGCTGCACGGCCCTTGAGGGCGACAATGCCCTTTGGCCGGAATTGGATGAACAGGATGATGAAGAGAATCATGTAGGTTTGTGCGGCCAACGTATTGGACGGGTTAAGCCATTCGATCCCCTTTTGCAGAAACCCGATCAGCGAGGCACCCGCGAGGGTACCCCAGACATTGCCGACACCGCCAACGACCACGGTCATGAAGCTTTGCACGATGTAATCCGCACCCATTTCCGAGGTAACCTTTGCATAGAGCCCGATGGCCACGCCCGCGATCCCTGCGATGCCGGAGCCGAACCCGAAGGTGAGCATGTTGATGCGGTCGGGGTTAATGCCCATGCTGGCGGCCATCCCTGGGTTTTGTGTCACGGCGCGCACTTCGAGGCCCAGGCGCGTACGCTTAAACACGAATAGGATGAGAGCGAGGAAAATCAGCGCCAGCACGAAGATCGCGATGCGGATATAGCTGATCTGGATGACATCCGAGTACACCAGCGCCCCGTCAAGCCAAGCGGGCGAGGTGAGGGGGCGTGCCTGGGTGCCGAAGATATTTTTGGCCAGCTGTTGCAGGGCAATCGAAATGCCGAAGGTCGCCAGCAGCGTTTCCAGCGGGCGATGATAGAGGTGCCTGATTACCAGCCGCTCCATGAGCACACCGGACGCAAATGTGATCGCGAAGGCCAGCGGCAGTGCAACGACCAGAGACAGCGTGTAATCGGGGATGAACTGCTGCACCACGTAGCCGGTGTAGGCGCCCATCATGATGAACTCACCGTGCGCCATGTTGATGACCCCCATCACGCCGAACGTGATGGCGAGGCCGATGGCGGCGAGAAAGTAGATCGACGCCAGTGAGAGCCCGTCAAGCGCCAGATCAATCGTCTGCGCCCAGCCCACGCGCGCTTCCACGCTGGCAAGTGCTTCTTCTGCTGCATCGGTGATTGCTGCATCGGTCTCGAGATATCGCTCGTAGAAAGTGTAGCGTGAAAGCATTTCATCGCGGCTTTCAGGCGTCACTAGAGGCGGCATCAAGCCCGCCAGCACAAGCGCTCCATAGGCACGCGCGCGGCCCATATCGGTATCGAGCTCAGCCACAGGCACATCGCCCACGCGGCCCCCGATGATATTGTTCTCGAGCGCTGCGCGGATCATTGCGGGCGTCGTGGGCGTGGGCGCGAGAGACGCGCTGACGAGCTGCGCGTAGGCTGCATCGGGGCTCTCGGACGGGTCGAGGATACGGGCGATATTGCCCTCGGGCGCGGCCTCCACCACGCCTTGTTCCACCCGGAGGGTCTGGTTCAGCACGGCGCGGGCCTCCACGCTGGTATCCTTGGAGAGGCTCTCAATGGCTGTGATCCTGTCCTGCGGTGCTTCGGCAAAACTGGCCGAGAGAAAGTTGGCTAGCTGTATCTTGCGGGCTCTGAGGGCGGGGTCGGTCTCTTTCGAGATGGATGCCAGGAGCGGCTGCAACTGCTCCGCTTCCGGTCTGCG
>JAGXHD010000037.1 GCA_024636395.1 Sulfitobacter sp. | reverse complement strand
GGAGAGTGCTTGAAAAAATTCGCGGACGAGCTCCGTATCGAATGTACCGATTTTGGCTGTGGGCAGATCTACGTTCCAAACCAAAAAGGGGCGGCCTGACAGATCGAGCGCCGCGCGCACCAGTGCGTCGTCCATTGGCAGCAGGCAGGCGCCGTAGCGATTGATCCCGCGCTTGTCACCGACAGCCGCCGAGAGGGCCTGGCCCAGAGCAATGCCCACATCCTCGACCGTGTGGTGATCGTCGATGTGCACATCGCCTGTGCACCGCACCGTCATGTCGATGAGGGCATGGCGCGAGAGCTGGTCGAGCATGTGGTCGAAGAAGCCGACGCCGGTTTTGTTATCGTAAACCCCCGTGCCATCGAGGTTTATCTCGACGCTGATATCGGTTTCAGCGGTGGTTCGGGTGATGGTTGCCGTGCGCATGGGGTGCTCCGTCTTTGGGTTGCGTCCTTATACCACCGCCGCGTCGCGCGCCAAGGGCCGATCAGGGATTGCGATGTACAGGCCTTCGTGACAGCCTAAAGGCGACGCCACGACAGGAGCCGTCCGTGAGTACATGTGTTTTCATACAGATCCGCTGCCGCCCCGGCACGACCTATAAGGTCGCCGAGGCTATTTCATTGCGCGAGATCCACTCTGAGCTTTATTCGACCTCCGGCGAGTATGATTTGTTGATGAAGGTCTACATCCCGAGCGCGGCGGATGTGGGGGTCTATATCAATGACAATCTGCTTGATATCGAGGGAATCGAGCGATCTCTGACCACCATGACTTTCAAGGTGTTTTGATGCGCTTGCTTGCTGTGATGCTGATGCTTGTGGCGGGGCCCGCTCCGGCGGCGCAACGTATTTACGAGGGCAATGAGGCCTCTGCGATCCGCTGTGCCAATATGATGGCCATGACAGGCGTGACCCTCAACCAAGCGGGGCTGATGGGTGATCCTGAAAAAGATGTTCTGATCGGGATCTCCATTCTGATCCTCGAGCGCCACGTGAGCGGCACTTGGGCCGAAAAAAAGCGCGCCATGGAAGCGATGCGCGACAGGCGCGACGTCGATGCGACGCTCAACGATTACCAGCGCCACGCGCCGCTCTGCCTCAAGCGATTCCCGATCAACTGAACGCGAGAGCACCTGCAGCAACTCCGCCGCCTCAATTTAGACCAATGCTGCGCCCGGTCTTCCATTGCATCAGAAGGGCCGATACGCAGCCCGCGCGGGGACTGTGCGATTGTCTTTCTGGGGACCTCGCTTAAAGCAGCAGGCCTCCGATCGTAAAGCCATGCGCTACCGCGAGATCGATTTCAGATTGTTTGGTGGGGCGGTAGGAGATGAATTCGCCGTGGGTGCACGGCTGCAGGTCAAGTGCTGCGATGAGCGGCGCATCGTAATGGCCTGACAGCAGCAAGAGCCCCTCATGTGCCAGATGATCGCGCGTGCCCTTGCCGCCATCGCTTCGGATGCGGCGCATGAAATCGTGCTGCTGGGCGACCGCCTCGACAACGGCGCGGGCGATGGGCCTGTTCTGGATCTCGCGAAAAAGCGCCGCCATCCGGTGATTTCCCGCCCGTCCGCGAAAGATGCGCGCGACGGTATCGGCAGGTACGGTGCGCCAAAAATTGGGCGGGTAGGGATGATCGCGCAGCAGCCAGAGGATATGCGTGAAACCTTCCGCGCTCACGGTCCGCTTGGCATCCTTGTTCTGGCCTTGGGTCAGATATGCGCGCTTTGCCACGATCAGGCCCAGATAGCACAGCGCGCGCGCCTCGTCGGCAGCCACGAGGATGCAGGGTGCGTCCACCGCTTCGGTGGGGATCATCCAGTTGCCACCCATTGTATTCTTGATGTCCACGTCATGGCCCCGGATCACGCAATCGAGCCGACCCTTCGGCAGATCCAGTAGCGCGCGCAATTCGATCTCGACCCGCGTGCCGATGTAGGTTTTCTCAGTTTTTTCCAGTTCCTCGTATGAGCGACGCCCGGTCTTTGGTGTCATGATCACATCATCGACGCAGGCGCGCAGCATCGCGGCAAAGTTCTTGCCCAGAGCTTCGGCACCGCCCGCCCGCGCGGTGATCTCGGCGGCGATCGTGCTCAGAAGTGCATGATCGGGGTGATCTGTCGTGACACAGCTTTGGGGGACGTGCTGTTTCATGCGCGTATTCAGCCGCTGATGCTGTGCAGCATTCGTTTGCGCAGCGCGCGGGCGATCTGGGCTGAGACGGCTTGCGCCACCGGGGGCGGAAAGGCGTTGCCAACCTGCCGGTAGGCGTTGGTTTTGGCGCCGGTGAAGTGCCAGTCGTCGGGAAAGCCCTGAATGCGCGCGACCATGGGCACGGTCAGGCGCGGCATGCCGTTGTGAAACGGATCCGGTGCTTCGGGCGCAATGGTGCGCCCCTCGACGCCGAGTGTGGCCCATGCAGCGCGGGCGCGCGTGGGGCCAAGATCGGGGCCGCCGTGTTTTTTGGATCCGCCCACTATGGTCGGCGCGATCTCATCGGCCTTAAGCGCCCAATCCTCGGCGCCGCGCCAGCCGCGCGCGGCCATCAGATCGCGCAGCGTCTCGCCCACGGTCGGTGGGTTGTGGGGGTTGGGCTCAGGCCAGTCGAAAAGATCGGCACGGTCGTGTCGCATCGCGACGATCACGACGCGTGGGCGCAGCTGCGGCACGCCAAAATCGGAGGCATTGAGCAGGCGCCAGTCGGTCCGGTAGCCCAACTTGTCGAGCTGGCTTTTCAGGCGCTCGCGGTAGTCGTGGAACACCGCCCCTAGAAAGCCGCGCACGTTCTCGATCATCACGGCGCGGGGCTGCGCATCGGCTATGATGTCGATGGCATCGTTGAACAAATTACGCTCGTCACGCTCTCCGAGTTGCTTGCCTGCGACTGAAAAGGGTGGACAGGGCAGGCCACCCGCGAAAAGGTCAATACCTTTGAATTCGGAAGCGCGTTCCTTGAACAGCACCATATCCTCTTCGAGCACGCGCCAGGCTGGCCGGTTGTGGCGCAAGGTGGCGCAACAGTGTTTGTCGATCTCCACGAGGGCCGTGTGATCAAAGCCCGCCGCTTCCAGCCCCAACGCTTGGCCGCCTGCACCGGCGCATACTTCGAGTGATGTCAGTGCCATGCCCGCTCCCCGTTCGGCGCCCGCGTGGAAATTCCCGCACCCGCCTCGCTTTCTTAAGCGCAACAGGGCGGCATGGCAACGCGGTCTAGATGCCGGGCGCCGGTCCTAGCGAGGCGCGGATTTGCACGCTGGTTGTCAGTTCCGTTGGGGGCTCCTGCGGCGCTCCTTCCACCATCGCGATGAGAGCTTGAGCGGCCTTCCGGCCCATTTCGCGGTGGGGTACATGAACGGTCGTGAGGGCGGGTGTGACGATGCGGGCAAGCTCAATATCGTCAAATCCGGTGACGGAAACATCGCCGGGAACGTTGAGGCCCAAGTCGGCAGCGGCGCACAACGCACCTGCTGCGAGCACGTCATTGCCACACATCACGGCGGTCGGGGGTACGCGTGCGCGCATCAGCGTCGTCATCGCGACCTCGCCGGTCTCTATGCCGTAAGCGGTCTCGATCACTTGGAGGCTGTCCTCCGCCAAGCCCTGTGAGCGTAGCGCATCGCGCACGCCCGCAACGCGGTCTGCGGCGCGGTCGTTGCCCCGCTGATGGGCGGAGATCATGGCAATCCGGCGGTGTCCCTGCGCGATCACTGCGCCTGCGAGCTGTGCCATGGCGCCCCGATTGTCGAAGCCGATGGCCGCTCTTGCATCGTGTCGCGCGTAGGCCCACGTGACGATCGCGGGCACGCCTTGCTGCGCGAGATAGCTGTAGAGTGCCGGGTCGCGGTCGTAACCGATCAGCAACAGACCATCGGCACCACGTGCGACGAGCGCTTTGATCTGCTCCTTTTCGACCCGGGCATCATACGCGGTGCTGGAAACCAGCAGCGTGTACCCGCGCGCATGCAGCTCCTCCTGAAAGGCCTGAAGGCCACGGGCGAAAATGGCGTTTTCCATCGTGGGAACGATGGCGCCGATGGTGAACGTGCGCTTGGCCGCCATGACCCTTGCGCCGAAATTGGGAGTATAGCCCAGCTGCTCTACCGCCTCCATCACCCGAGTGCGTGTTTCGGCCACGACCCGTTCGGGGCTGTTTAGGCATCGCGATACTGTCGCGGTCGAGACACCTGCCTTGCGTGCCACGTCTTGTAGGGTCGGCGTGGAATGGGAAGATGGCATATCTGGTTCGGGCCTTTCCAAACACGGGCTGGATAGAGGCATCCTGCACTGAAAAGCAGCATCCTTTAAGGGGGGTCGTCAACACTGATGTAAGCGCTTGCATTTGCCGATTGCAAGCGGATAGGATTTTTACAACCTCCTGCACTGATCCGCCGTGCGCGTTGGTCGTATCGTGCTTCGGGACGGATTGACCTGCAATTTCATGCACCGCGCCAAGCAGCCATGATCGCTAGGATTGAGACTAGGATACAGAGATATGACCCGGGAATACCTGAAAAAAGCCACGCTGAACGCTGCGTCCGACGCCACCGAGACCCACGAGATCGTCAAGGTGATCCTCGCCGACATCGAGGCAGGCGGAGATGCAACGGCTCTGGAGTATGCAAAAAAGTTCGACCGGTACGAGGGCAATGTCATTCTGACAGCACAGCAGATAAAAGAAGCCTGCGCGCTGGTGCCCGAAAAGCTCAAGGCGGACATCCGCTTTGCGCATGATAATGTGAAACGCTTCGCACAGATGCAAAAAGCAACCGTTTGCGATGTGGAACTGGAGATCGTGCCGGGCCTGATTGCGGGGCAGAAAGTGATCCCGGTCAATGCTGCGGGCTGTTACGTGCCCGGCGGGCGCTACAGCCATATCGCGAGCGCCATCATGACCGTTACGACAGCATCGGTGGCGGGCTGCAAGCACATCACTGCCTGCTCGCCGCCGCGTCCCGATACCGGCATCAACCCCGCGATTGTTTACGCTGCGCATATCTCCGGTGCCCACAAGATCATGGCGATGGGCGGTGTACAGGGCGTGGCCGCAATGACCTTCGGTCTGTTCGGCCTGCCACCGGCCAATATTCTGGTAGGACCGGGCAACCAGTTCGTGGCGGAGGCCAAACGGATCCTGTTCGGCCGTGTGGGCATCGACATGATCGCAGGTCCGACCGACAGTCTCATCCTCGCCGACAAGAATGCCGACGCTCACATCATCGCGACCGATCTGGTCTCACAGGCCGAGCACGGCTATAATTCGCCCGTCTGGCTCGTCACGGACGATGCCGCGCTGGCGCGAAGGGTAATCGAGATGGTTCCCGATCTAATCGCCGATCTGCCGGAACTTAACCGCCAGAACGCGTTTGCTGCATGGCGCGATTATGCAGAAGTGATCGTGTGTGCAGACCGCGAAGGCATGGCCGCCTGCTCGGATGACTACGCCCCCGAGCATCTCACGGTCCAGGCAGCGGATCTGGACTGGTGGCTCGAGCGGCTTACCTGCTACGGCTCGTTGTTTCTGGGGGAGGAGACTACGGTTTCGTATGGCGACAAGGCCTCGGGCACCAATCATGTGCTGCCCACCTCGGGGGCAGCTGGCTACACTGGGGGCTTGTCTGTGCACAAATACATGAAGGTCGTCACCTGGCAGCGCGCCACCCGGGAGGGATCCAAGGGTGTGGCGCAGGCCACCGCGCGCATCAGCCGACTGGAGGGAATGGAGGGCCACGCCCGCGCCGCAGACGTGAGGCTGGCGAAATACTTTCCTGGCGAGAATTTTGATCTGTCCGCCGATGGATAATCTGCGACACATGTTCGATCCTGCAGGCTGTATTGCCTGCGTCACGGGTGTGCGGTTGCGCAGGACATGCCCTTTCCGCTCGTCGCCGGTGCGGTTCGCTTTTACCCTCCGGCCACAGGGACGGCCTGCGGGCCGCAAATCATCCTGATCCCCGTGGTGCAGAGCCGACGAGACACATTGATACCATCACAATTTAACGAAAAGGCCCTCATAAGATGAACATCGACAAGAAGATTACCGATGATCTTGTCGCAAACGGCATTTCTTTTGTCACGACCGTGCCCTGCAAGCAGCTCGCCGGTGTGATCGAGGAGATCGACGCGCGCGACGAGATCTTCCATATCCCCTCCAACAAGGAGGACGAGGGCATGGGCCTGTGCGCGGGTGCCTTCATGGGCGGCAAACGCCCTGCGATCATCATGCAAAACACGGCGATCGGGGTCACGATCAACACTCTGGCGACGTTGATCCAGTACTACCGGATGCCACTACCGATGCTCATCTCTTATCGGGGAGAGCTGCGTGAACCCGTCGCCTGTCAGGTGGAAATGGCGATCCATACCAAGGCCTTGCTGGCCGAGATGAATGTGCCGACCTATCATTTTCACCACCAGCGTGACGTAGAAGAACTCGACGCAATCCTGAAATATACCTTCATGTGCAACAAACCGGTCGCGATCCTGACCGATGCCAACTTCTGGGGAGGCTACGGAGACCAATGATCCGCTCTGAAATCCTGCGCGATATCGCGCCCATCCTTCGCGATCAATTGGTCATCTGCAACATTGGCCTGCCCAGCCAAGAACTGCACATGATCGACGATCAACCCACCAACTTTTACATGCTGGGTACGATGGGTCTTTCGTCTTCCATTGGTCTGGGTCTGGCTTTGTCACAACCCAAAACGGTTATTTCCATTGACGGGGACGGGTCCGTTCTGACCAACCTCGGCACCCTGCCCACCATCGCCAACAACGTGGCCGACAACTACATCCTGCTGATCATCGATAACGGATCTTATGGCTCAACCGGCGATCAACCAACCTATGCAGGCAAGAAGACCAAGCTCGAGAAGGTCGCCGAGGCATGCGGCTGCGAGAACGTCGTCGTGTGTGGTGGCAAGGATACTGGCAAAGCGCTTCAAGCGGCGATTGACAGCAAAAAGATGACCGTAATTGTGGTGAAATGCGACAGCGGAAACATCAAGCTGCCGGTGATCACGATGGATCCCGTGGTGATCAGGGACCGGTTTATGAAGGCTGTCAGCGCGTAAATAGCGTCCTTAGGGACCTCGGAACAGGGTGGCGCTGAAAAGTGCCGCCTTTTTTGTTGTGACGCGCTTGAGAGTCAGGAACTGCTGAAGTTGGTCGCGCTCTCATCCTCGGGTGTCTCTCGCTTTCCAATCATCGTTTGGTCCTCCCGAAGACGGGATAATTATATCATAAAAGGTGGACCACTTCAGTGGCGCCATTCCACCGAACTGTTCTTCGCGACATCAAATTTTTCGTCTGTTGGATTAACCAAAAAACTTACCAACGTACGAATTTCTTCTTTTTCTATACGCGCTGGAATCTCAAATAGTTCTATTCCAGCTTCGCACAAAGCCTGACGCTTTATCGCGTCACTTCGTTCAGCACGTTGTCGGCCTTTGTCCTTAAAACCATAATGACCTTTACCCTGATATTCCACGACACCCACCACCTCATTTGACCCGTTCACCACCACAAAGTCGGCACGTTTCGAGTTAACCGACATATAGCGATTGAAGCTCTTGTTCGCTAAAAATGCACCATATGACACTTGGGACATGACTGCCCAACCATGCGGCACTTCGGCCAACAGGTAACGGTATAAGACTGCTTCCGGCTTGTTCATCAATTTGCGCCGGGTGAAGTCCGGAGCAAAAACTTTCTTCCT
The DNA here is from genome assembly GCA_024636395.1 of Sulfitobacter sp. Lineage (GTDB taxonomy): Bacteria > Pseudomonadota > Alphaproteobacteria > Rhodobacterales > Rhodobacteraceae > JAGXHD01. The sequence goes on along the minus strand of JAGXHD010000037.1, from coordinate 2,803 downwards.
GCGATACCGGAGACAAAATCCAGAAATTACAAAACAGGCAAATAGCAAAAAGAGAATATCAGCAGTCATTCTTTCGTTCCTCTAACGGGCGAACACGACCTAATCGCAGGCACCACATAGCGCGGCCTCGTAGCCATCAGGAATTTCCTCCATAAGTGGCGTGCCGCAATGGATGCAGGTATTGCCACTCACGGAAGAAACTCCGGTGTCTGTGTGGCCTTGCCACTTGGTGCGGCGATCCTCGTGCCATGCAGCACGTTCCTTATCGGTGAAGCTATTGTCTGTTGTCACATATATCTCCTACAGCGGTAGCCCAAACCTTTCGGCGCGTGCCTACAGCCAGCAATATCAAGGCTTTCCAGCTCAAACTATAATTTGTCTATGTGGCAGAATTGGGGTTCATGGCTACCGTTGGCGCCTCTTGATGGTACGAGAGCGGTCCCCAATAGCTTTTCATTCTGACCGTTCACAAACGACGTATTGTTGAACGGTTCGCCGAAGCGGACATCGGTGCAGACCGCAGCGAAGGTCCGCAAGTCGCCCTTCGTTACATAGCGGAACCGATACTTGAAGTCAGTGGAAGCTTGCTCAAACCTGAAGGTGCGGGCGTAGCTCAGAGGTAGAGTAAAACTGCCAAAGCTCTGCTTTGAGCACCATGCCAACATATACGTTCACACTCACAACTGTGAACGCTAGACAAATTCAGTGTCCATAAACGAAACAAGAGCTACAGTTTTCACTGTAACTCTTTGTTTTTTCTTATGTCTAACTGGAGCGGGCGAAGAGATTCGAACTCTCGACCCTAACCTTGGCAAGGTTATGCTCTACCCCTGAGCTACGCCCGCATCAGTTAGTGGGGGTGATTTAGCCCTCTGTGCCTGAGGCCGCAAGGGGTAATTTCAACTGTCGAGCAAAAACTTGTATCTATTCCCGCACAGGCCTGCGCGGGGTCTGTGCAGGTTGAAACCGACATCGCCTATTCCAACTCTACCAGCAGATCCTTGGCATCAATCTGGCCGCCGGGAGCGACATGGACGGCTTTCACAATCGCATCCCGCTCTGCGTGCAGGCCGGTTTCCATCTTCATGGCCTCAATGGTCAGCAACAGATCGCCCGCCTTGACCGGCGCGCCCACAACCGCGCCGACAGAGGCCACGACCCCCGGCATCGGCGCACCGATGTGATTGGGGTTGCCCGCTTCCGCTTTGGGCCGCGCCTGGGTGGTGGCTTTGACCAGACGGTTTGGCACGCGGATCACGCGCGGCTGGCCGTTGAGCTCGAAGAACACCTTTACCTCGCCGTCTTCATTTGTCTCCCCGATCGTTTGCAAGCGGATTTCAAGCGTCTTGCCGGGGTCGATTTCGGCGGCGATCTCCTCGCTCGGCTCCATCCCGTAAAAGAACGTCGGCGTGGGCAGGGTGCGCACCGGACCATACATCTCGTGCCGCGCGCGGTAATCGGTGTAGACTTTGGGATACATCAGGTAGCCCGCCAGATCCTCGTCGTCGATCTCCATACCGTCCAGCTGTTCGGAAAGCTCCTTGCGCGTCGCCTCCAGATCGACGGGGGCCAGATGGGCGCCGGGTCGGTCCGTGTTGGGCTTCTCGCCCTTGAGCACTTTCTTGACGATCCCTTCGGGAAAGCCGCCGGGAGGCTGGCCCAGATTGCCGCGCATCATGTCGATCACCGAATCCGGGAAGGACACGTCTGTTGCCGGATCCTCGACCTGCGCGCGGGTGAGGCCCTGGCTCACCATCATCAGGGCCATGTCGCCGACAACTTTGGAACTGGGCGTGACTTTCACAATATCGCCGAACATCTGGTTCACGTCGCGGTAGGTGCGTGCGACCTCGGGCCAGCGGTCGTCGAGGCCAAGGGAGGCCGCCTGTGACTTGAGATTGGTGAATTGCCCGCCGAGCATCTCGTGCAGATACACCTCTGAGGAGGGGGCCTGCATGCCTGTCTCGAACGCGCGGTACTGGTGGCGGACGTCCTCCCAGTAATCGGATATTTCGCGCACGGCGGTGATGTCGAGCCCGGTATCACGGTCGGTATGGCGCAGGGCCTCGACAACTGAGCCTAGCGTCGCCTGAGAGGTATTGCCGGAGAAGGCATCCATTGCGCAGTCCACTGCATCGACGCCTGCCTCACTTGCGGCGAGGATCGTTGCGGTGGCGATGCCCGCCGTATCGTGGGTATGGAAGTGGATCGGCAGGCCGACCTCGGATTTCAGCGCCCGCACCAGTTGGCGCGCCTGCGCGGGCTTGAGCAGCCCCGCCATGTCCTTCAGCCCGAGCACATGCGCGCCCGCAGCTTTTAGATCCTTGCCCATCGCAACATAGTATTTCAGGTCGTATTTTGCGCGGTCAGGATCGAAGATATCGCCGGTATAGCAAATCGTGCCCTCGCAGACCTTGCCCGCCTCCTGCACCGCATCCATCGCGACGCGCATGTTTTCGACCCAGTTGAGGCTATCGAAGACGCGGAATACGTCCACGCCGCTGCTGGCGGCGGTTTTCACGAAATGCTGCACCACATTGTCGGGGTAATTGGTATAGCCTACGCCATTGGAGGCGCGCAGCAGCATCTGGGTCATGATGTTGGGCATCCGCTCGCGGATATCGCGCAGACGCTGCCACGGGCATTCCTGCAAGAAGCGGTAGGCCACATCGAAGGTCGCGCCGCCCCAACATTCCACCGAGAAGAGCGTGGGCAGATTGGCGGCATAGGCAGGCGCCACCTTGATCATGTCATGGCTGCGCATGCGGGTGGCAAGGAGACTCTGGTGGCCGTCGCGCATAGT
>JAGXHD010000036.1 GCA_024636395.1 Sulfitobacter sp. | reverse complement strand
GCCATATCGAGGATTTCCTGCTGACTGCTGCCGCCATCGGCGGGCTGGTGAAGTTCAACGCCTCCATTTCAGGTGCCGAGGCAGGCTGTCAGGCCGAAGTCGGCTCCGCGGCCGCCATGTCAGCAGGCGCGCTCTGCGCAGTGATGGGCGGCACGCCTGAGCAGGTAGAGAATGCAGCCGAAATTGCATTGGAGCACCATCTGGGGATGACCTGTGATCCCGTGCGCGGTCTGGTGCAGGTACCGTGCATCGAGCGAAACGGGTTGGGCGCGATCAAGGCCGTCTCCGCCGCGAGCCTCGCGCTGCGCGGCGATGGCACACATCTAGTCCCTCTCGATGCCTGCATCGAGACCATGCGCCAGACCGGTGCGGACATGAGCGAGAAGTACAAGGAAACCTCGCTCGGCGGGCTGGCGGTCAACGTTCCCAACTGCTGACGCGCGGTCATCCTGTGACCAGGGAACAACGTGGGCCGTTGGCGCGTAATGCTCTGGAGGCCTGCGGAATTTCGCGGGCCTGATGCACTTACAGGAGCTTTTCATGAATATTCTGATGATCCTCACGTCCCACGACAAACTCGGCGATACCGGTGAGAAGACCGGCTTCTGGCTGGAGGAATTCGCAGCACCTTACTACGTGCTCAAAGATGCGGGCGCACAAATCACGCTTGCCTCTCCGAAAGGCGGCCAACCGCCCCTTGATCCGAAAAGTGATGCGGACGATGCGCAGACCGAAGCGACGAAACGCTTCAAATCAGACGAAGATGCGCAGGCCGCACTCGCGTCCACCAAAGTCTTGGGCGATGTCACTGCGGACGGTTTCGACGCCGTATTCTATCCCGGCGGCCACGGCCCGCTTTGGGATCTAGCGGAGGATGCCGACAGCATTCGTTTGATTGAGGCGTTTGCCGAAAAAGATCTGCCCATCGGGGCGGTCTGTCACGCGCCCGCAATCTTCAAACACCCCAAACTCGGCGACAAGTCTTTGGTCGCAGGGCGCAAGGTCACCGGATTTACGAATTCGGAGGAAGAGGGCGTGGGCCTCACCGATGTCGTTCCTTTCCTCGTCGAGGACATGCTGAAAGCTAACGGCGGCGTTTATCTCAAAGGGGACGACTGGGCGAGCTTTGTGACCTCCGACGGCAAGCTGGTTACCGGACAAAACCCAGCCTCCTCGGAAGCAGCCGCGAAGAAATTGCTCGAGTTGATCTGACGGAAGCAGGGGCGGGAGACTATTCCCGCCCTTTTTCTTTTCCGCAGCGATGATCTCCCCCACTCCGGAGCTGTGTTGAATTACGGTGCTGCTGAAAGATCGATTTTGCCCGGCTTATTCATATCGTGGCCCAATACCGTGGCCCCATGTATCCCTAGCTGTTCATACCCGACCAGCGCCTACCCCGACTAATTTCCAAGGCCAGCTCGGCAAGGCAGTGCCTTGGCACTATAAGCAACATGCCAGGCGCCTCCATCTCGAGCGTAATCTTCCCCAACGCACGATTTGAGGTGCCTATAAAGGTGGACGGATCAAACGCCAATCCGTCTATTGGCCACTCCAGCCCGGTACTGCGTCCTTTGACTGGCACCAGTGGGAAAAGCGACACCACTTCACCCACCGCAAGTTCGAGCGCGAGTGCTGGTGGTGCAAGGACGATAACTTCACGCTCCGCCAACAGGACGCACGGCCTTTCGGGGTGCACCAACAGCGTGTGAAACGCCGCAAGCTGATGATCCACGCGACCACCGCAAAACCCAACGCCAATTGCTAGCGGCGTGTCCACCAAACGAAGAGCCTTGTCGAAATCCGTAGATTGTTGTTCAATCACGTGGTGCTGTCGCGCGTTCGGCACACGGGCAAGTGCCTCTGGGGGAGCGCTGTCCATATCTCCGATCACGGCATCGGGCACTGCCCCTGCTGCCTGCGCCATGACCAGACCGCCATCGACCGCCACGAGTTTCGGCGCGATGGTTAACGCATCTGCAAGGTCTTGCGCGCTAGCCTGCCCCCCACCGAGAAGCGTGACTGGACTGGAACTGACGAGAATGGCTTTTGACATGACACCTACATGGCGAACTTGGCGGATGATCACAATATGGCCACACAATGATACCGCCACTGGCACAGTTTCGGGCCGCTTTGGTCTTGGATATCATGGTAAACAAGTCCCAACTAAGGCGCAGAGGACGAGCATCCGATGATGAACAACAACAAGATTCTGACCGTATCTTACGGAACATTCTCATGCACGCTTGAAGGATTTGATGATTCTTTCGGCACCATGAAGGCGATTGCAGAGTATTTTCGGGATCTATCCGCGGATGATCGTTATTTCGGCTCCGAGCCGATACAGCCTGATGCGCAAATGCTGGCCCGGATCGCCGAGCGCGAGATTTCGCGGCATGTGGAAGCACGCGAGGATCAGGGCCGCATCGTGCTGTCCGCACAAGCAGGGCCGCAGGCCGCAGCGCTTGTCGCTGAAAACACGCTTGACGATGTCGCGGAAGCGGTGGCCGATGCGACTATTGCAAAAGCAAGGGATATGGGAACTTCCGAGCGTGTAGCACTCACCTCTGACAGTAATGTAGAAGCTGCCACTGCCACCGGCCCCGTTGTCGCAGATGACGTTGATCTGGCGATGCCCGAGACGGATACTGCTGAAACAGCTGACGCGACCGTGCAAGAAAAGTCGCAGACCGAAGCGGCAAAACCGCACCAGCCGGAAATCGTGCCCAGCTTACCCGATGAAGATGTCGACGCTTTCTTTGCTGATCGCCCAACGCCTGCGGCCACACAGGAGACTGCTGTCACCCCCGCGCCGTCAGTAGCAGATGCGGCCGATGAGGACGATGCATTCCTGCCAGATCGCGCGAAGGCCGACAGCATCGCAGACAAGCTCAAGCGCATCCGCGCCGTCGTATCCCAGCAGGCGGAAGCAGCACAAGAGCCCGACTACTCCGAGGACCAGCATGCAGAGGCCAACACGGCTCGTGTGGCGAAGGCCGTGCACAGCGAAGCAGACGTAGAAAATGACACTGCGGGCAGCAGCGGAAAAGATGTACTTGCAGATACGCTTCGCGATCTCGAAGAAGCGCTGGATGCGGACGATGAATACGAAGTCGAAGATACCGCAGGCGTTACCGACGAGGAAAGCGACGAGGACGATATCGCTGCACTTCTGAGCCGTCTGGAAAGCGAAGCAGGCGCAGCAGAGCAAGCGCAGGATGGTGCGACAAGAGAGCCGGCAGACGAAGAGTACTCCGATGAATACCGCGCCGATGAAGATCAGGAAGACGCGCTGGAGCGCAATATTCTTGCCAGCATTGACACCATTGAAGCGGGAACGGACCTTGATGACAGCAGGAACGAAAATCTCTTTGAAGACGCGCAAGAGAGCGTCGAGATTACCGATGATGCGCCCGCGTCCGATACGACGCCTGGCGCACCGCGCACCCGCATTCTAAAGGTAAAACGTGCCACACTGGAAGCCGCGATCGCAGCCGGGCAGCTCGAGGAATATGACGATGAGGAAGACGCAGATCAGGCCGATACCACTGCCGAAACGGCGCCCCTGCGCAAAGCGCCCCTTGCAGATACATCCTCGCTGACCGCCGAAGCGGAAGACGAGTTGGCGCGCGAACTGGCCGAACTGGAAGCGGATATGCGCGGCGAAGGCGCCGCAGCTGATCCGCACAATGCGACCAAGACTTCCGGCGAAGCGGATCTGGCCGATGAGGTCGCCGAGGATGACACATTTGCCAACGAGGACGCAGCCTTTGAGGATGGCGATGCGCCGACCGAGGGCGATGAAGGCGATACGCAGCCCGCCCAAGCCGCCCGTTCGGAAATCACCGGCTCCACCGACAAGGATTTCTCCCGCCTGATGGAAGAGAGTAATCACCAGATGGAAGAACCGGAAGCTGCGACCCGCAGGGATGCCTTTGCCCATCTGCGCGCAGCAGTCGCCGCGAAGAAAGCAGACGAAGCCGCCGGCGATACGCCGCTGGAGGAGGAAACCGACGAGGCCTACCGTGACGATCTGGCCAATGTGGTACGTCCGCGCCGTCCGGTCACCGATACGGATCGTCGCCGCACCGAGCGGCCGGCTGACGCCCGCCCGGCGCCTCTCAAACTCGTGGCAGAGCAACGCATCGACGTGGACCCGTCACGCAGCACAGCCCCCGTGCGCCCGCGCCGCGTGTCGGCAATGGCCAGCGCGCCGACGGCGATCCCCGAAGACGCGATGAGCTTTACTGATTTCGCCGCGGAAATGGGCGCAGTCAAACTGCCGGATCTTCTGGAAGCCGCCGCTGCATATTTGTCGTTCGTCGAAGGGCACGAAGAATTTTCCCGTCCGCAGCTCATGACGAAAGTACGTCAGGTCGAGCAGGAAAACTTTACCCGCGAAGACAGCCTGCGCTCGTTTGGCAAACTTTTGCGCGAGGGCAAGATTGAAAAACTCAAGGGGGGACGCTTTCAAGCCTCCGACCAGATCGGTTTCAAGCCTGACGCCCGCGCCGCAGGCTGAGCAGACATGGTCCCTTCACGCAAAGGGCGGATCCGGTAGGTCCGCCCTTTGTGCGTTTATCGCGATGAGGAAGGGGAGCTTCGGATGCACCCGATTGGATCTAAGGACCGGCTAGGTTTATCACCGTTCGCGAGAGGCTTGAGCGTTCTTGGATCCTTGGCAGCGACCAGCTCCAAAGTGCTTTTATGAGGTTCAAAATACCTCGAAGCTCCGAGTGCTGCCGTCTTGGTGGCAGCTACATCTGCAAGGACCTCCGCTCTTGACCTTGCATGATCAACAGCCGATCAGGCCTCAGTCTCAGGATCCAAAAAACCAAATTATCATCCAAGGTTACCCCGCGGAAAATAGAACCCTCGGAAATGCAGCGCATCTACGGGGGGAAGGATTAGGCCAGCGGATCGTCAGGCCCGTCCGGATCAGCCTGCCCGACACCTTTGAAAACAGCCTTCAACGGAAAAGCCCAGATCACCCCTGAGCCCAGATAGATCAACAGCTCCACCCAGAATGGCGGCCGATCAAACTGCGCGATGACCCAGATCATCGCCACGATGTACAAGGGCAAGGCGATCAACAGCATGAACAGCGACCAGCGCCTGCGGGCTTTGTAACTCAGAGCCATTCCAATTCCTTCCGGTGTCGGCAAGATAGCCCAAAAGTGGAGCATCTTGCTGCGTTTTCAATTGCGACACTCAGTCCGCAAAGGGATCGGTCACCAGAATCGTGTCCTCGCGCTCCGGCGATGTAGAGAGCAAAGCAACCGGGCATTCGATCAGCTCCTCGACGCGGCGAACGTATTTGATCGCCTCCGCCGGCAGATCCGCCCAAGAGCGCGCGCCTTCGGTCGATTCCGACCAACCCGGCATTTCTTCAAATACCGGCGTGCAACGCGCCTGCTGGTCCGCAGCAGTGGGCAGATAATCCAGCCGCTTGCCATCCAGCTCATAGGCGACACAGATCTTCAGGGTCTTGAACCCGTCAAGCACGTCGAGCTTCGTGAAGGCGATGCCGTTGACGCCGGACGTCATGCAGGTCTGGCGTACGAGTACAGCATCGAACCAGCCACAACGCCGCTTGCGGCCCGTGTTGGTGCCGAATTCATGGCCACGCTCTCCCAGCCTTTGACCATCTTCATCGAGGAGCTCTGCGGGAAACGGGCCCTCACCCACGCGTGTCGTGTAGGCTTTGACGATGCCCAGCACGAAATCGATCGCCCCAGGACCAACCCCGGTGCCTGTCGCCGCCTGCCCCGCGATGACGTTTGAAGACGTCACGAAGGGATAGGTGCCAAAATCAATATCGAGCAGTGCGCCCTGCGCACCCTCGAACAGGATCCGTTTTCCCGCCTTGCGCTTTTCATTGAGAACCTTCCAAACGGGTGCCGCATACTCCAGCACGAAGGGCGCAATGGCGCGCAAATCGGCGAGCAGGCGTGCCCGGTCCACAGGTTCCAGCCCCAGACCGCGGCGCAGCGCATCGTGGTGCACCAGCGCCCGGTCCACGCGCAGCTCAAGTGTCGCGTCATCGGCCAGATCAGCGACCCGCACGGAGCGCCGCCCGACTTTATCCTCATAGGCGGGACCGATACCGCGCCCGGTCGTGCCGATCTTGGCCACCGCCGTCTGCTCTTCGCGCGCGCGGTCCAGCTCGCCGTGGATCGGGAGGATCAGCGGCGTGTTCTCCGCGATCATCAGCGTTTCGGGCGATACCGTCACGCCCTGCGTCCTGATCTGGTCGATTTCCTTTTTCAGATGCCAAGGATCCAGCACCACGCCATTGCCGATCACCGACAATTTGCCGCCGCGGACGATGCCGGATGGCAGGGCCGCGAGCTTGAACACCGCGCCGTCGATCACCAGCGTGTGCCCGGCGTTATGCCCGCCCTGGAAACGCGCGATTACATCGGCACGTTCGGAGAGCCAATCTACGATCTTGCCCTTCCCCTCGTCGCCCCACTGGGCGCCTACGACAACAACATTAGCCATGATATTCCTCTCAGACTGCGCGCAGATGCGGGTCAAACCCGTGACCGTATAGCGGGCTGCGCAGGGGCGCGAAACCGCAAACTGAAGCGCGGCCATAGACTTTTCTTAGCCGCCCCCCGATATTGCCCCCAAACCGATAAAAGGACCTCGATCCATGGGCTTTATTCTTCGCTGGGCCTGCGCGTTTGCCCTGCTTGCGCTCACCTTCAATCCGACCGAATACAACTATGTGCAGTGGGTCCGCAGCTACGGGAGTATGAATGTCTCCATCGCGGTGCTGACCGGCCTGGTGCTGCTCGTGGGCTATATCATCTATCTGCGCGCGACCCTGCGCAGTATCGGCGCCGTGGGCATGCTGTTGGTGCTGGCGCTCGTGACGGCGGCGCTCTGGGTGCTGGTGGATCTGGGCGTGCTGCGGCTCGACAACCCCAGCTTTAATGTGTGGCTGGCACTCGTCGCCCTCAGCTTCGTGCTCGCCATCGGGCTGAGCTGGAGCATCGTGCGCCGGATGCTCTCGGGTCAGGCGGACGTGGATGATGTGGATGCCTGAGCGGGACGGCGAGCTGGCGCTTCAAGCCCCTATGGCTTGACAGTCCGCTCCGGCGCCGCTGCGGACCCGAGCATTACTGGTTTGCCATGCTCGGTCGTGAGATATGCCTGCTCCCAGGCCGCGCGCATCTGCTCGACCGCTGCGGGTTCCGTCAGGGCGATGTGCGTCAGAAGTTCCTCCAGTGTCTCGAGCCACGCAGTGAAATAATCGTCGCCGCCGTTCAGATCCTTTGATGTGCCGTGCCGCGCCAGCGTGGCCGAGAAGCGCTCCGCCCAATCAGGCCAGTGGAAATGCCCGGCCTCATTGAGATGCACGGTGAGCGCGAAAAGCTGTGCATGCCAGGGTGCCTCGAACACGGGCTCGGGTGCGGAATTCATACAGCCTCCAGATAGCTTTGCCACAGGTCCAGCACGATCTCGTCGCGCGGGTGCTCCGGGTGCTGCCAGAGTTCGGCGGCCGGAAAAATCACCGCATAGAGCGGCTCTGGCGCCTCGCCGAGACCGTGCGCATTGCTGTCGGGCAGCACATGCGTGCCGTGATAGCGCAAGATGCGCCCCGTTGCCTTTGCGGCATAGGACGGCAGGCGCGTGTGCCCGCCCGCCACCATGGTATTCTCCGCGATGGCCCGTGTCATTACCGCGTCACCGATCGCAAACTGCGGTGCGACATCACTGTCGCGCTCCGTAGGTCCGCCCCGCGCCAGCACGCCCGCAACCTGATCGGCGGTCAGCTTTTTCGTCGCCAGATCGCTGATTTGCGCATCTCCCAGTCCCGCAAGCTCATCACGGGTCAGAACGCCGGTCTGCACCAACAGCGCTGCCAGCCCGCCCATCCACTTCTCATAATAGCTGAAGGCCGTGTAATCCTTTGGTGCAAGACACTCACGCGCGTGGCGCGACACATCGATGTTCCACGTGCCAAGACTGCCCGACGCGAGCACGATCGCCAACGCGCGCGGATGCCAATCTGCATGAAACTTCACTTCTTCCGCCTCCGGCACGACGGGGCCATCACCGAAACGGCCGCCCATGTCATGCACACGGGTCATACCGGCGCCTGCGCCAGTCCTGTCCCGATCATGCTGTCGCGTGTGACCAGTTCCATCAGCGCCTCTTCCCCGAGGCCCTCGCTGCCCTCTGGGCGCATCGGCAATACCAGATACCGGATCTCGGCCGTCGAATCCCATACCCGCACGGCGGTCCCTTCGGGCAGCGCCACGCCGAAATCCGCCAGCACCGCACGTGGCTCACGCACGGCGCGCGCCCGGTAGGCGTCCGATTTGTACCATCCTGGCGGGATGCCCAAAAGCGGCCACGGATAGCAACTGCACAGGGTACAGACGACCATATTGTGAGTCTGGGCCGTGTTCTCAACTACGACCATATGCTCGCCCTGCCGTCCGGAATATCCCATCTCGTCCAATATCTTGGTTGCATTGTCGCGCAGCGCTTGCAGGAATTCAGGATCGCTCCAGGCCCTTGCCACCACACGCGCGCCATTGCGTGGGCCGATCTTGTGCTCATAGGTGTCGATGATCGCATCAAGGGCGGCGGGATGGATCAATCCCTTTTCCGTCAGAATGGTTTCCAGCGCCTTCACGCGCAGGGCGGGATCGGGCGGCAAGAGCGTGTGCGGGTGATCGTGATCGTGATGGTCATGTGGCATGGCAGAGAGCTTGCCCTGCGACAATCGGCTTGTCCATCACCAAGCTGCATCGATTGCGCGTGCATCCTCCCTTGCCCCCATAGCCAAACTTGCCTAGATACCCCCAAACAGATCCAGAAAAGAGCAGCCTGCACCCCATGGAAAATGTCGTCCTGATCATCCACCTCATTCTTGCGCTTGGCCTGATCGCTGTCGTGCTGCTGCAACGCTCCGAAGGTGGCGGCCTCGGCATGGGTGGCGGCGGTGGCGGCACCTCCGGCAGACCGCCCGCAACGCCGATGAGCAAGGTCACCTG
>JAGXHD010000035.1 GCA_024636395.1 Sulfitobacter sp. | reverse complement strand
GCAGCACCATGGGTCGCGGCGGCATGCGTGGCGGCGTCAAACGGCGCGGGCGCTAAAGGGGGCGGTTGGCTCAAACAGGCGCGGGTCTGAGCTTTTTTGAAAAGCTCACCCGCCCGCCTTTCCCGATATGCCCGGTGACCAGCCACTCCCGGCGTAACTGCGGATGCGTAGGCCGCCATTCCGAAAAGCGGTCCCCGCTGACAATTTGGAGCCGCCCCCGATCACAGGCTTCTAATAACAGTTTATCCGCCGGTATCCCGCGCGGCGCCACATTTACCCGCGCCAAGGCGCCCAGCGCATTCAAGGCGGCCTCTCCCAAATGGCGGTGGATGCTATGATCAAAGATAATCACTGGCGAAAACCGCCGCGAGATCAGCGCCCGGACAACCATCATCGGCACCTCCCTGTCGAGCTGCCCCGCACGCCAGAAAACCACATTTGAGCCATCGATAAGAATTTCAGCTTCATCCATCTCGATCCTGTTCACGGAACAATCCGCGCCTTCATACGTTGAATACCAAGAAAACATGTCACCACTTGGAGAAATACAATGGAATATGGCCTATTCGGAGCACTGGTACTGGTCGCAGATATATATGCGATTTTTCAGGTCTTTTCTTCCCGCGCTTCGGGCATCGCGAAAATTCTTTGGGCACTGCTTATCGTTTTGCTGCCGGTCGTGGGCTTTATCATCTGGTTGATCGCTGGTCCACGCGGCAACACCGCACGCGTCTGACAAACCACCTCAAACAACTTGAAAGCCCCGCAAATTAGTGGGGCTTTTTCATTTGAAGAACCTAGTAACTGTTTGTTAACCGACCTTAACCAATAGTGAGTGCAGGAGTTGCCTGCCTGTGCTTTACCGTCTGATCCCCATCCTCGTAGCCGTCACTCTCGGACAGAGCGTTCAAGCAGGGCCTTGGCTGCGAGAAAAAGGATCTACGTTCAACGCGGTTTCGTTCTCAAGTTCATACTATCTCGAAACCGCCAGCCAGATTTATCTGGAATACGGCCTGACCGAAACTATGACCCTGATCGGCGATCTCAGTATGGCCAGATCGCAGGTCTTGCCCGCGAAAGGCACCGCCACAGTATCCATCCGACGCGCCCTTGTCGGTCCCGAGGCAAAGTCAAAATGGGCCTATGAGTTGGGTGTGGGCGTCGGCTGGATCGGGGAGCAGGTCCTACCGCATGTGCGCACTGCACTGAGTTGGGGAAAGGGCATCACGTGGGCTGAAAAGTCTGGCTGGATGACGTTGGATGCCGCTGTTCTGTGGGACACCACCCAATCCCTGCACGTTGGCAAGGTCGATACGACCTTCGGGATGAACCTCACCGACGTGACAACCGGGATGCTCCAGTTCTATTCGGTATTCGCCGCCGGAGATCAGTTTTTCACAATTGCCCCTTCGCTTGTCTTCCAGCCAAAAAACGCGAAGTTCCGGCTTCAGGTCAGCTCCGAAAGCGAGATCGGCAATCTGGGTAATACGGCGCTAAAGATCGGCCTCTGGCGAGAGTTCTGAAAGGGCCCCAACAACAGATTGCCGGAGCCCTATTACTTATACCACGTCGTTGTCCATGCGCGCCGTGACCGCAATCTTGCCTCTCACAGGCTCGGACCAGACGACATGCACCTGATCCGCGTCAGTACCTTGCTGCGCGCGCACGAAGGGGTTGTCAAAATTGAGCTGATTGGCCGCGTTGCGTACACCGCCCCGTACGATCACCGCATCCACACTCAGGGACCGCGCCTCGAAGGGCAGGCCCGGCCCGGTCTCGACAACCCAAGTCTGCTGATCGGTGGCTTGGGTCATCTCAATCAGATGCGGATTGGCGACAGGGCTGCTGATCCCGTGGAATGAATTGCCCTCGAACCGCACATTGCGCATCCGGGTGAAGTTCAGATCGGCATAGCTCGTATCTACCCTTTCAGCACGTTCGACAAACCCGTTGATGCTCCGGAACCTGTTGCCCGCCACATTCAGGCCGTTGACAAAATGCCCCTCCCCAAACGGCTTGATGATGAAAAAGCTGAACGCCGTCGACACATCACCGGACAGAAAGATGTTGCTGGTGACATCCAGAGAGCTGAACGAAAAACCACCGGCAAATGCGGGGCTGGGATCACGCTCGTTCGTCCACTCCAGAAACGCGTTATCGACGTAGTTGTTGGTGAATACGCAAGAGGCATAAGCCTCCGCGATCACGACCCCCGCCGAACGGATGCCGCCATTGATCGCATCCCCCTGAAAAAAGTGGTTGCCGATGATCAGGTGGTTCTGGCCAGTCATCACTGCGAAGTGGCGAAACCGCTCTGCACGACAATTGCGCAACTTCACATCGTTGGCATTCACGTTGAGCGCGATCGTCGTGCGCTGTGAGACAGGCAAATCGTTTTCCGCCGACAGGAATTGGCAGCGCTCTATGAACATCCCCTGACAGCCACCTCCCATCGACGTAATCCCGCGGTCCTTCGGCGTTGTGATGAAGCAATCGCGGACCGTGAAAATAGTCCCCGCATTCGCCAGCATGATCCCGCTGCACAGCTCCGAGCACTGAAACTCGATGTTGTGCAGCACGAATTTTGCAAGCACGTCGAAGCCGCTGAAATCCAGGAGATATTTGAACCGGCGGAAAGTGAAGTTCTGCGTGCCCGCCGCATCGTGCAGCGGCCCGTTCAGCGTCAGCTCGTTGCGGGCCTCGTTCTTGGCACGCACATAGATCTCGCGCCCCACGCCCGAACCGGTGACATGGCTCCCAATGGGTATATTGGCGATGTTTGCCACATTGGTGAGGGTTCGCGAATTTGTCGGGCTATAGGTCGCGCGGGCCACTACAGTCGTGGTATCCCAATCGCCACCCGTCAGCGCGATAAGCTGACCATTGTGAATCGCGCGCCGTGTTTCGTAGCAGGTGCGGTCCGGCACGGCCGCCTTCATGTCGACCGGCCCCGTCAGGGCGACCTTGCGCCCCCCCAGATCGAGGGATTCGTGATCCGAATTGTTCAAGAGAGCCTGAAAAGCCTTGCGGAACGCGAGCTCCTCATTGTCGAAGGCCTGAATATAGTTGGGCAAGTCGAAATTCTGGCGCAGCAGCAGCACGGCCTCGGTCGGCATCGTCACCGTTCCCACGAATTTAGTCGGGGTGTCGAACGTCACGTTGCCGTTGAGCCGAAAAGTCCCGGCGGGGATCAGCACCGTCCGACCATCCGCCGCGGCATTTGCCGCCTCAAAAGCCGCCGTATCATCGCTGACGCCATTGCCCAGGGCACCGTAATCGCGCACATCGACCGTCGCGATCAGATCGTCGAGGAAAAGTCCGGAGGCGTCGGTGATCTCGATATCATCCACCCGCACGATGCCGCCATTCTGCCCCAGAAGGTCGATACCGAAATGGCCGTAATCCGCGCTGGGGCCCCAGACCATATCCACACCGCTGCGGTTTCCGATGCCCACGATCGCGCTGACTTCGACAACCTGACCGTAGGTGGTCAGCGCTACGGTCGCACCCGTCGTCACAACGCCGGGGATCGCACTGCCGTTGGCTTGCGCCGCGTAGGCCGCGATTCGCACGGAGGGCAGGTTACCGCTGATCGCTTTCACCCGCACTTTGACCTGAACATAACATCCCGGTTCGATCTGTGTCTGGCCTTTATATCGCAGGCGCTGGGTGCTGCTGGTTTTCAGGATTTCGAGGGCGCCGCCAAAATCCTGATCCGCCGGCACGAAGGTGCCAGTGCCCGAGGTGGCATAGCTTGGCGATCCCGGCGTGCCATCTCCGTTCGAATAGGCGGCCAGCCCGTCTGAGTAGGGGGCAGGTGTGAGTGGTCCCGTTGTCATAAAGATATCCCTTTCGCGCTTCTCCGGCGCAGCTGCCGGACACAGCTCAGGGAAATATCAACAAGGGCTTAATTCACCGCTATAGCACCGTCACGATGCCGTTGCCCGCGTATTCACACGGATGCACCTGGCGCATCGAGGATCTGCACACCGCTGATCCGCCAGCCATCATCAGTCTGCTCCATACGGTATTCTAGATAATGCAGGCTGCCCTTCTGGTCTTTGATCTGGACCTTTTGCCAGTACGTGCCCCCCTCCTCGCGCAGTTCGAGGTAGGTCACGTCCGCAGGACGCCAGACCATGGGATACCCTTGGGTGACCATCCGGCCAAAATTGTCGGAAGTCCCAAAGAGGGTCTGCAAATCAGGGCTTGCAAACGTGAAGGCGGTCGCAAAATCGTCGGCCTTGAAGGCTTCGAACTGCTGCGTGATCGTACCGCGAATTTCTGCCTCCTGCGCCTGCGCGCCAAAGGCACCCGCCACCACAAAAGCCGCCGCCAATATCACCGTTTTCATCATATCTCTCCCTTTGACCCGCGTTTAAAAACTAAATCACGCGGGCCAAAGGGCAAGAGTTTCACGCGTTGGCCAGTTTTCCTGCAAGGGCGTCGTCGATCAGCGCGATTGTCTCATCAACACCGTAGAGCGCGATAAACCCGCCAAACCGGGGCCCCTGCGACGCGCCCAACAACACTTCATAGAGCGCTGTAAACCAGTCACGCAGGGGATCAAAGCGATCCTTGCCCACTGCAAACACCATGGTCTGCAACGCTTCCGCATCCAGCCGGCCATCCCATGCAGCCAAGTGCCCGCGCAGGTCGGCCAGAGCTTCATGCTCCAGATCGCTGGGCGCCCGGAATACCCGTGTGGGCTTCACGAAGTCATTGTAATAGCGCACCGCATATCCAGCTGCAGCATCCATGCCGGGATTGCTATCCGGCGTCGCCTCCGGCGCATACCGCTTGATAAAGCCCCAAAGCTGCCCCTTGTCCTCTGCAGAAGAAACAGAAGCCAGATTGAGCAGCATCGAGAACGGCACGATCATATCGGATTTCGGGACGTCGCCGCCATGAATGTGCCAGACGGGATTGTTCAGCTGCCCTTTGATGTCCTGCGTCTCATAGGCGCGTAGCTGCTGGTGGTATTCATCCACAGCCTTGGGGATCACGTCAAAATACATACGCTTGGCCGTCTTCGGCTTGAGATACATAAAATACGATAGCGACTCCGCGCTGGCATAGGTCAACCATTCGTCGATCGTCAGGCCATTGCCGGAGGATTTCGAAATCTTGTGCCCGTCCTGATCCAGAAACAGCTCGTAGGTAAAGTGCTCCGGCGCGCGCGCGCCGAGGATGCGGCAGATCGCATCATAGATCGGCGTGTTGGTGGAGTGGTCCTTGCCGTACATTTCGAAATCAACGCCAAGTGCTGCCCAGCGCGCCCCGAAATCGGGCTTCCATTGCAGCTTCACGTTGCCACCGGTCACCGGCAAGGTCATCTCCTCGCCCTCCTCGGTATCAAAGGTGATCGTACCCGCCTTCGCATCCACCTTCTTCATCGGTACATACAAAACCCGCCCGGTTTCGGGATGAATCGGCAGGAAAATCGAGTAGGTTTGCCGCCTTTCCTCGCGCAGGCTCTTGAGCATCACTTCCATGATCTCGTCGTATTTCTCCGCTGCGCGCAGCAGGATCTCGTCAAACTGCCCAGACGCGTAGAAATCTGTCGCGGAATAGAATTCGTATTCAAACCCGAAGGTATCCAGAAACCGTCGCAGCATGGCGTTGTTGTGGTGGCCAAAGCTCTCGAATTCGCCGAACGGGTCCGGCACGGAAGTCAGCGGCAGCTGCAAGTGCTCAGCCAGCGCCTCGGGGTCGGGGACATTGCTCGGCACCTTACGCATCCCGTCCAGATCGTCGGAAAAACAGATGAGCCGCGTCGGAATATCGCTGATCGCCTCGAACGCACGGCGGACCATCGTAGTGCGTGCCACCTCGCCGAAGGTCCCGATATGCGGCAGGCCGGAGGGGCCGTAACCGGTCTCAAACAGCACATACCCCTTTTCAGGCATCTTGCCCTGATAGCGTTTGAGCACGCGGCGCGCTTCTTCAAAAGGCCACGCTTTGCTCTGCATCGCTGCATCCCGCATCTCAGACATATCAGACTTCCCGAATATTATCAGCAGCGCCCTATCGCGCGGCTACGGCTTCATCTATTGCGCAAGGTCCGTGGCGTCAATAATCTGCGCCGCAACCAAAGCGCGCAAAGGAACGAGCAAATGCCCAATAATCCCTCCCTGACGCTCACCGCGCAGGATTGCCTCGTGGCGGTGATGATCGCCGTTTCCGCCTCCGACGAAGATATCGGAACGACCGAACTCATCAAGATCCAGGCCGCCGTCAATCTGCTGCCGATCTTCGTCGATTTCGATGTCGACCGGATCAAGCCGGTTAGCCAGATGGTGTTTGACCTGTTTGAGCAGGAGGACGGCCTTGACGCGCTCTTTGGTCTGATCCGCGAGGCCCTGCCCGATCGCCTAAACGAGACAGCCTATGCGCTGGCCTGCGATGTCGCCGCAGCCGACGGCACGCTCGAGGAATCTGAGCTTCGTATCCTCGAAGAGATCCGCTACGAACTGAACATCGACCGCCTGCACGCCGCAGCGATCGAGCGTGGCGCCCGCGCCCGTCATCTCAGCTAATACTTCACGCTCCGTAAAGAACGCTCCACCGCTCGATCAGCTGCTGCTGCATCCGCTTTGCGCGGGTGTTCCAGCTGGCCCCCCCCGGAGGGCCCTCACGCTCCGCACGGCTCAAAGTGGCACGGATGCTCTCGTCCGCCGCGAAAATAGCAAACGCCATCTCGGTGCCGTCATGCCCCGTGATGTATCCCGCAAGGCACGATACGAAATTGAGCGTACCCGTTTTCGCATCCACCTTCAGCGGATGATCAGCCACTGCCCTGCGCTGCGCGTCGTGCAACACGACTGGTTTGAGGATCGCGCGCAGCCCCGAGCCATGCACCTTTACCAGCGCCGCAACCATATCGT
>JAGXHD010000034.1 GCA_024636395.1 Sulfitobacter sp. | reverse complement strand
TTCCATGTGGTGGGGGCCTCCCCCGAAATCCTCGTGCGGGTGTTCGGTCAGGAAGTGACCATCCGCCCGATCGCAGGCACAAGGCCGCGCGGTGAGACCCCAGAGGAGGACCGGGCGCTCGAGGCCGATCTGATGGCCGATCCAAAAGAGCTCGCCGAGCATTTGATGCTCTTCGATCTGGGGCGTAATGATGTAGGCCGTGTCTCCAAGATTGGCACCGTCCGCCCGACAGAAGAATTTATCGTTGAGCGATATAGCCACGTCATGCACATCGTCTCGAACGTTGTCGGAGAGTTGCGCGAGGACTGTGACGCGCTCGATGCTTTCTTTGCTGGTATGCCCGCAGGCACGGTATCTGGCGCGCCCAAGGTGCGTGCAATGGAAATCATAGACGAGCTTGAGCCGGAGAAACGAGGCGTTTACGGCGGGGGTGTGGGGTATTTCAGTGCGGGCGGCGATATGGACATGTGCATTGCCCTGCGCACGGCCGTGATCAAGGACCAGACGCTCTATATCCAAGCCGGTGGTGGCGTCGTCTATGATAGCGATCCGGAGGCCGAATACATGGAAACGGTCCATAAATCCGGCGCGATCAGGCGCGCAGCGGAGGATGCGGCCCGGTTTAACGGTGGCGGAAACGGGTAGCTTTCCTGCTGCTTAAAGTCGGTCGAAATGGACTGCGATCATCGTGCCCAGCCTAGAACATGTTGCATCGCTCCATGGCGGGAAAGCTGACATCAGAGACAGGATGGTTTTTAACTCAGGCGTGGAACCTTCAAAACTGTGATGAAGTTGGGCGTTCTTACGCGCTCACTCGAAAATACTGTCGATATTTTTGACAATGCTGACAAGCAAGACGAAGCCACACATTAGGATAGCCATCCAAAAGACAAATTGCATGACGAACGCCGACATGCCGATTCCGACCGCCAAATATGAAAGCTGGTGTGGTTCTTTCCGGTACAATCCGACCGCTCCGAGTGCGACCGCAATCCCCGCCACACAAAGTGCCGCGATCGTTATGAGTTCTCTCCCGTCTTTCGGTATGGGCGTAGGTTCCGGAGCCGGTTCGCCTGCAAATGCGCGCGCGGCAGACAACTTAATCTCGGCTGCAATCTCACCTATTGTTGTGCCGCTACTCTTGGCTTGCGGCTCAAAAAAAGCCGAAAGCTGGATCAGGATGATGACGATGCTCAAAACACCCAGAAAGAAGCCAATCAATCCAAATGTTGCAGGTTTGTCCATGGTCTTGTCTTGCATATCACTACTCTCTCCACGTTCTCGGAGAATAAGGTAAACGACAATGACGGCTAAATTACGGCATGGGCAATCGGGCGGGATACCCGGCTAATTGTCTGAAAAAATTCATCTTCTGCGAGATCATAAGCCGTTCCGAAAATTCGGCAAAGTGCAGCCCGGTTGATTACGCGACCTTCGCAGCATCCGGAAAGTCTATCTCGTACGCGTTCATAGGTTGATGACTTCCCTCAGGCTTGCCCCATTGAATCCGCATTTCGCGAACAAGTTTTCCAAAATGAACCTATTGCCTATTGCGCCAGCAGTACCGCCGATACGGGAGCCAACGCCACGGCGCCTGCACGGTCCGCAAGCCCCCAGACGAGCAGCGCCTCGATTGTCTCGGGGCGCAGGCGGCCCAGCATGATCACGCCGCCCTCCTGCCCTGCCTTGAACGCCGCCTGATCCAGAAAACGGCGGATCACGCGCGGGGCCTGCCCTTCGCTGTCGAAATCCCGGAAAACGGCGGCAGCAGGCACGCCTTCCTTCACTGCCAGCTTCGGCATGGAATTGAGTCCGCGGCTTTGCGCGACCAAGCCATGGCCGCTGGCTTTCAAAATTCCCGTGACCTGATCCGCGACCTCGCGCGAGGCTTGCAGCCCCTCGCCCGTGCCTTCCAGCACTCCCACGACTTCGTCGAGCGTATCAAGTGCGACGCTCAGAGAAACTTCGGCATCCGTGGGTTGCGCACCGGGCGGCAAATCCACGATTGCCAGAACGTCAAACCCTTCGGCACGGTAGCGCTGCATCCGCGCGGCTGCGTCTGGCAAGCCCATATCGACCGCAAAACTTATGGGATAGGGAAAGCTAGCAAGGGCTGGCAGGCCGATTTCCGTCGCATCCAGATCGACACCGGTATCCATAAGAACAATGCTCATCAGCGGCTTGCCTTCGGAGTTCTCGAAGGGCTGCGCAAAGCGGCGGACGGGTGCGGCCTCGTCAGCGGGCGTCAGCGGGTCGGGCGCGGTACTTGCTGTGGTTTCGGGCGCATCGGAACGGTCGATGATCGTGCTTGCAGGGCGGCCGATCCGCGGGCGTGCATCTGTCCCGATCTGGTCACTTTCCGCGCCCGGAACGGGCAATACGCGGGGGCGCGGCACGCTTGCAACGGCACGGTCGCTCTCCCCGCTTTCCGCATCTTCGGTTGAGTCCCGCTCTGCCACAGGCTCGGTCGGTGTCAGGATAGAGGGCGCATCCCTTTCCGGTGGAGCCTCTGAAACCACGGTGTCGGCTGGCGCGCGCTCCGGTGCGTCAGGCACGGTTGTAACCGGATCTGCCGCCTCCTGTGCAATAGCGGTATCCTGACTGTCATCGGGGATCATCGGTGCGAGGGCCTGCGGATTTGGCAAAACCGGATCATCTTCGCGCGCGCGCGCGCGCGCGTCTTCGGGCAGCGGGCGCGGCTCTGTCAGATCAGCCGCACGTCCGGCTTGTGGCTGCGGTACGGGCACGGGCTCCGTTGGACCTTCATCAGATCGTGCCGTATCAGGCGGCGCCAGTGTAGGTGCAGCGGCGGGAGCCAGCGCCGCCGTTTCGCTCTGAGGGAGCGTCACGGCAGCGGGACGTGACGTTTCTGCCTGAACCGGGCTGTCTGGAGCATTTCCAACTTCCGGAGCCTGCGGCGCAGCAATTGCAGGATCAGTCGGCAATTCCTCGCTGACGGGCGCGTCCGAGCTTACCTGAGGCTGCTCCGCCGGGGCCGTCGTCTCGGGCGTGGGAGGTTCAGAAGGCTGCAAAACCGGCGGTTGGGCGGGACCGACCGGCTCTGCGGTGCTGACATCGGCCCCACTGCGCGACTCCATCGGGACAACCACGGAAACGATACCGGCCACGCCGATACTGAATACCGCGCCTAACGCAATACCGCTCAAAATGCCCTGTGCCATGCCTACTGCACCCCTGTCTTTTGCCTCGCGTCGCCGACACCCCGGATCGTCGCATCCGGTTAATGCCTGCGCAGCGGGTCCTGCCCCTTGACGATACCGCCCAAGACTGACCATCTACTCGGACATTGTATACACCCCGCGCCGCCGCCTTCTCTAGTCCTAATACGAAGAATTCCCAAGATGCTCCTGTTGATCGATAACTATGACAGCTTCACCTACAATCTGGTGCATTATCTGGGTGGCTTGGGCGCGCGGATGGAGATACGGCGCAACGATACGCTGAGCGTCGAGGAGGCCCTCGAACTACGACCTGCCGGCATCGTTTTGTCGCCGGGCCCCTGCGATCCGGCACAGGCCGGTATCTGCCTCGCGCTGACCCATGCAGCCGCCGCGGCACAAATACCGTTGTTGGGCGTTTGTCTGGGCCATCAGGCGATCGGCGAGGCCTTCGGCGGGCGCGTTGTGCGGGCAAGCGAGATCGTGCATGGCAAAATGGGCCAGATGAAGCATTCCGGAAAAGGATTGTTTGCGGGCCTGCCCTCGCCCTTCGCCGCGACCCGCTATCATTCGCTCATCGTGGAGCGGGAAACCCTGCCCGAGTGTCTCGAGATCACGTCCGAGCTTGAGGATGGCACGATCATGGGGCTGCAACACCGCGAATTGCCCATCCACGGCGTGCAGTTTCATCCTGAATCCATCCGCTCCGAACACGGGCACGCGCTCCTCCAGAATTTCCTCGACGAGGTGAAAGAGCCCGCATGAGTGATCAGCTGAAACCTTTGATCGACGCCGCTGCCAACGGCCCGCTGACCCGCGCACAGGCAGAGCAGGCCTTTGAGATCTTATTTGCGGGCGAGGCAACTCCGAGCCAAATCGGCGGTTTCCTGATGGCCCTGCGGACGCGGGGGGAGACGGTGGATGAATATGCCGCTGCCGCCGCCGTGATGCGCGCCAGATGCAACGCCGTGCGCGCGCCTGCGGGTGCGATGGACATCGTGGGCACCGGGGGCGATGGCAAGGGCACACTTAACATCTCGACGGCGACAGCCTTCGTGGTCGCGGGTGCAGGCGTGATCGTGGCCAAGCATGGCAATCGCAACCTCAGCTCCAAATCAGGGGCGGCAGATGCGCTGACGCAGATGGGACTGAAGACGATGGTCGGTGCGCCGGTCGTGGAAAAGGCGCTCGCGCAGGCAGGCATCGGCTTCATGATGGCGCCCATGCACCATCCCGCCATCGCTCATGTTATGCCTACCCGCTCCGAGCTGGGCACCCGCACGATCTTCAATATCTTGGGCCCGCTGACCAATCCCGCATCGGTAAAACGCCAGCTCACAGGCACTTACGACCGCGCCCTCACCCGCCCCATGGCAGAGACCCTCAAGTTGCTCGGCTCTGAGGTCGCATGGCTCGTCCACGGTTCCGACGGGACCGACGAGCTGACAATCACCGGCGTCAGCTGGGTCAGCGCGCTGGCGAGTGACGGCACGATCAGCGAAATCGAGGTCCACCCGGAGGATGCAGGCCTGCCCGTGCATCCGTTCGAGAGTATCGTAGGCGGCACGCCCGAAGAAAACGCACAGGCTTTCAACGCCCTGCTGGACGGCGAAGCCTCGGCCTACCGCGATGCCGTTCTTCTCAACTCCGCCGCAGCCTTTGTGATTGCGGAAGCTGCGCCCGATCTGAAAACAGGGGTCGAGCTGGCCCGTACCAGCATCGATTCCGGTGCCGCCCGTGAAAAGATCACCGCCGTGGCACGCATCACCAACGCAGGCTGATGTTCGATCTCAGCCGCCTTGGTGCCTGGGAGGCGCTGCCGTTCTTTGCGGAGACACTTCCCAGGATCAAGCGGGAGCTGGCAGCAGAGGAGCGCACCGTCCTGCCGCCCGCACCGATGGTGTTCCGAGCGCTCGAGCAGGTCCAGCCTGAAGACGTACGCGTGGTCATTCTGGGTCAAGACCCATATCATACACCCGGCAAGGCCCACGGCCTCGCCTTTTCGATCACTGCGGAATTTGGCGGCCGTCTGGACAGTCTAGGTAATATATTCAAGGAGTTGCACAGCGATATTGGCGTTATGCGCACCGTTACACAACTCGACGATTGGGCAGAACAGGGCGTCTTGCTGCTCAATACGATCCTGACCGTGCCGCAAGGCAGGCCGAAGGGTCACGCGAAACTCGGCTGGGAAGTTCTCACCGATCAAGTGCTGGCCCATCTTGCACAGCGACCGCGCGCCTATCTGCTCTGGGGCGCTCCGGCACACAAAGCCGCACTGCAGGTTGATCAACACACCAATTTCAAGCTTGAAACCGCCCATCCTTCGCCTCTCTCGGCGCATCGCGGCTTTTTGGGGAGCAGGCCTTTCAGCCGCACCAATGCGTGGTTGCACGGGCGCGGCCATGCGTCCATAAACTGGAGCGATCCGGAGGTCCCATGACACAAACTATCCTAGACAAAATCAAGGCCTACAAGCTCGAGGAAATCGCCGCCGACAAGGCAGCGGTGCCAGAGGCTGAAATGGAAGCGCGCGCATCCGCAGCACCTCCTGTTCGGCCCTTTGCCCAAGCGCTTTTTGAGGCATCCATTGAGAGTTACGCGCTGATCGCGGAGATCAAAAAGGCCAGTCCCTCCAAGGGCCTCATCCGAGCTGATTTCGAGCCCACCGCCCTCGCCGAAGCCTACGCCGCCGGAGGAGCCACCTGCCTTTCAATCCTCACCGACACCCCGAGCTTTCAGGGGGCAAAGCAGTATTTGGTCGATACCCGCGCAGTCTGCGATCTGCCCGTGCTGCGCAAAGATTTTATGTATGACACCTATCAGGTGGCGGAGGCGCGCAGCCTTGGGGCTGATTGCATCCTGATCATCATGGCTTCTGTCTCCGACGCGCAGGCGCAGGAGCTTGAGGATGCGGCCACACAGTACGGGATGGATGCCCTGATCGAGACGCATAACGCTGAAGAGCTTGAACGTGCGCTGCTGCTGAAATCACGGATGATTGGTATAAACAATCGCAATCTCAACACCTTCGAGACATCTCTTGATGTGACGCGCCGTCTGTCCAAGCACGTTCCCGGCGAGCGGATGATCGTCTGCGAAAGCGGGCTGAACACTCCCGACGACCTCGCCGATATGGCGCGCTACGGTGCACGGACCTTCCTGATCGGCGAAAGTCTGATGCGGCAGGAGGACGTGGCCACCGCAACGCGCAGCCTGTTGGCCAATCCATTGCAAGCGGGCGGCCTGTAATGGCGCTCACACATTTTGACGGCAAAGGCAACGCGCACATGGTCGATGTGTCGGAAAAGGCCGTGACGGCACGCATTGCGACAGCTGAAAATTACATCAGGATGCAGCGTGAAACCTTTAATATTATTACCGAAGGCCGTGCCAAAAAGGGCGATGTCCTCGGTGTGGCGCGCCTTGCCGGGATCATGGCTGCCAAAAAAACAGCGGATCTTATTCCCCTATGCCATCCCCTGCCCATCACCTCCGTATCGGTAGATCTGGTCCCCGACCCCGATCTGCCCGGCATTCGCATCATCGCGACGGTCAAGACGACCGGCCAGACCGGCGTCGAGATGGAAGCGCTCACCGCGGCCTCCGTCGCAGCGCTGACCGTGTATGACATGAGCAAGGCGGTTGATAAAACGATGGAAATCAGCGGCCTGCGCGTCACCTTGAAAGATGGCGGCAAATCGGGCCGCCATACTGCCCCATGATCACTGTCGCGCAGGCACTCGACGCTCTGTTCGCGCTAACACACCCGACCGAGAGCGAGGATGTGCCACTGCGCGCGGCGGCAGGCCGTGTGCTGGCAAGAGATCTCGATGCACTGCGCACCCAGCCCCCTTTCGCCGCCTCTTCGATGGACGGCTATGCCCTGCACCGTGCCGAAGTAGAGCCCGACGCAATGTTCAAGATCGTCGGCGAAGCCGCGGCGGGCCACCGCTTCACGGGCACCGTGAAAGCCGGTCAGGCGGTGCGCATTTTCACGGGCGCGCCCGTGCCCGACGGCGCCGACTTCGTGGTCATCCAGGAGGATGTGACCCGGCGCGGTGATCTCATCACCCTTGGTCACAACATCAAGGACAAAGACAACATCCGCCCGGCGGGTGGAGACTTCAGCGCGGGCCAGCGCGTAACAGCGCCGCGTGTCCTGCGGCCTGCCGATATCGCGCTGCTCGCCGCGATGAACATCGCGCGCGTACCTGTGCACCGCAAACCCGTCGTCGCCCTGCTCGCCACCGGCGACGAACTGGTACAGCCCGGCGAGACGCCCGGCACCGATCAGATCATCGCCTCGAACACCTATGGCCTTGCTGCCCAGTTCGATGCCCTGGGCGCCCGGACCCGCATGATGCCGATCGCAGGGGATACGGCCGCTTCGCTGAGCCGCGCGCTTACCCTCGCGCAAGGGGCCGATCTGATCATCACCGTCGGGGGCGCGTCGGTTGGGGATCATGATCTGGTGGCGCGGGTGGCCGCCGAAATGGGCATGCAGCAATCGTTCTACAAGGTCGCGATGCGCCCCGGTAAGCCGCTGATGGCAGGCAGTCTGGGAGATGCCGTGATGGTCGGGCTGCCGGGCAATCCAGTATCCGCCATGGTTTGCGGTACGATTTTCGTCGCCCCAATGATCCGGGCGATGCTGGGGCTCGGCCAGTCGCCCGCCCCCCGTCGCACGCTCCCGCTGGCCGCAGATCTGGGTCCCAACGGTCCGCGTGAGCATTACATGCGCGCAGTAATCGAGGCAGGCGCTGTGACGCCGCAGGCCCGGCAGGACAGCTCCCTGCTCACCGTTCTGGCGACGGCAAACTGTCTCCTCGTGCGCGCCGCCCATGATCCGGCGCGCAAAGCTGGTGAATTGGTCGAGGTGATCGACATCTGAGAAGATGTTGACACAAAACAGGAACGTCCCTAGAACAAAACAAGATAAAACTTCAGGGGATGTACCGTGCTCACTAAAAAACAACTTGATTTGTTGGCCTTCATCCACAAACGCGTGCAGCGTGACGGTGTCCCCCCCAGTTTCGATGAAATGAAAGAAGCGCTTGATCTGCGCTCCAAATCTGGGATCCACCGCCTGATAACAGCACTTGAGGAGCGCGGGTTCATCCGCCGTCTTGCGCACCGGGCCCGCGCGATCGAAGTGGTCAAACTGCCTGACAGCATGACAGGTGCAGGATTTACGCCCCGTGTCATCGACGGCGACCTGCCGGACGCCCCGCCCCCTGCTGCTGCTATCCCGGTGAGCACGATCGAAGCGACCGAGCTACCCGTGATGGGCAAGATCGCAGCTGGTGTGCCGATCGAAGCGATCAACCAGCGCTCCCACGGCGTGACCGTGCCGAATGCGATGCTCTCAGGCTCCGGCGCGCATTACGCCCTCGAGGTCAAAGGTGATTCGATGATCGAGGCTGGGATCAATGATGGCGATGTAGTGGTCATCCGCGAGACTTCGACCGCGGATGACGGCGATATCGTCGTGGCGCTGGTCGAGGATCATGAGGCCACGCTCAAGCGGTTCAAACGCAATGGATCATCCATTGCGCTGGAAGCCGCCAACCCCGCCTACGAGACGCGCGTTTTCCGCGCCGATCAGGTCAAAGTTCAGGGGCGTCTGGTCGGACTGATCCGCTCCTACTGACCTCGCTTATTCCAAAATCTTCTGCGCGAGCCACTGCGGCCCGCGCGGCAATTTTTGATCAGGCCAATGCGTCCACAAACGATCCCCAGCGCGCGATCGAGCCGTGGCGCTCAATACGGGGCCATCGGGGCCTATTCGGTAAGCGACAGCGCCGGTTTGGCGCAGCGATTCGGGATCATGCACGGTGCATGGAAGGCCGTAGTGCGACAGCAGTACCGAACTCACCACGATCTGGCCTTTCAGACAGCCTTTGAAGTCAGAGGCTGCGCGTTTGCCGGATATATGGATGACATCGCCCTCCTGCCACCGGGCGTTTGCTGTCGTCTGGTCCTCCCCGTCACCGTCATTCTCCAGCCAGTTTCGCGCGACGAACCCCGCATCGCTCTCCTTGCTGAGCGCACGGCCCTGCGGGGTCATGATGCCCACGAGAGCGCCCGTATCGGACACCAGAATCTCAGGGCGCTGGGTGCCAGACCACATGACAAAAGACGCAGCCATTGCAATTGCTCCGGTCCAACGCAGCGGGCCGCGCCACAGGATCAGCATCAGGAACCCGAGTGCGAGCAGCGGCAGCACCGCATCACCGGGCCCAACGATGTAGCTGCGCGCCTGCGGCAGTCCGGCAACGAACTCAGCGACAAACAGGATCCATTTCACCCCGAGGCTCATCACCCAGAGCCCCACCGCCTCAAGCCCGATAGGCGCCAGAACCGCCGCCGCCACCGCCGCAGGGATCACGAGCACCCCCATCAGTGGCACGGACGCTAGATTGGCCAGCAGACCGTATTGCGCGATGGTATTGAAATGCGCGGCACCGATGGGCGCCGTCGCCACACCTGCCACCAGCGAGGAGATGAAAACCGCGCTTACTGGTTTGAGCCAGTTCGGCCCTGTCGGAATCTGTCCATCGCGGATCCAGCCGAACACGGCGACTAGGGCTGTCGTCGCGGCAAAGGACATCTGGAAGCCCGGCCCCATCAACGCTTCTGGCCGCAGGACGAGCACGATCGTGGCAGCGATCGACACAGAACGCAGGCTGATGGCCCTGCGCCCCAGCATCAGCGCTACTAACGCAACTGCGACCATGATAAACGCCCGCTGCGTGGCGACATTGCCGCCCGACAGCGCCAGATATCCCGCAGCAGCCAACAGCGCGCCCGCCGCCGCAATGCTGCGCGCGGGCACCCGCAGAACCAGTGGCGGGACGAGCGCGAGCGCAATGCGCAACGCCGCAAAGACTACGCCTGTCATCAGACCCATATGCAGCCCAGAAATTGCCAGCAGATGCGCCAGATTACTGGCGCGCAGGGCGTCGAGCGCGGATTGACTGATGGCGGAACGGTCACCAGTGGTGATCGCCGCCGCAAAACCGCCCACGTCGCCCGGCAGCACCTGCTGAATACGCGCGGACATGGCCATGCGGGCCCGGGAAACCCACATCCCCCCCTCCGGCGCGGCAACCCCCATGAGCGGCGTGCGGGCGTACCCGACAGCCCCCAATCCCGCAAACCAGGCGTGCCGCTGAAAATCGAAGCCGCCCGGCTCTACCGGCCCCGACGGCGTCGAGAGATGTCCGGTGATCATCACCCGCAGGCCCGGCTCCGCCAGAATATCTGCGCTACGGTCCCCGTGGAGCGACAGCCGCACGCGGTGCGGCGTCCGCGCGGGCGGAACCCGCTCCAACACAACAGCGTCCAGCGTAAGGCGCAGGGCATCGGACTGGCTGCGGTCGATGGCGATGATGCGCCCTTCCACCGCACCATAATAGCGAAAATCGAGCACGGGGCCCGCAACGTGATGCGACCTGCCTGCCGCGAGGCGCCCCCCCGCACAAATGAGCATCGCAGCGACCGCGAAGGGGCACAGCGGCTCCGGCAGTCCGCGCGCGAGCGCCGCGAAAATGAGAGCAGCAAGGCCTACACGGCCCAGTTGCATCAAGGTCGGCTCAAATCCGATAAAAAAGTAGATCCCGATCCCGATTGCGAGGCACACGGGCACCCAGCCGAACAGGGCACCCCGCTGGGCGCGCATCGTGGCGGCAAAGGCTGATGCCACGCCCATTACTTGCCCCCGCTCATTGCACTGGATAGACAGGCGCGAAGATAGGCCGCGCGTGGTTACCAAATGGTAAACATAATCGAAGTGTTAATCCGTGCGCCGCCCGGACCTGCCGCAAAAGGATGCCGCACATGTGCTCTGAGATCGTCACTCGTTTCGCCCCCTCTCCGACAGGGTTTCTGCACATCGGCGGCGCGCGAACCGCGCTTTTCAACTGGCTTTACGCGCGCGGGCGTGGTGGCAAATTCCTGCTGCGGATCGAGGACACGGACCGCGCACGGTATACGCCGGAGGCGACGCAGGCGATTCTGCAAGGCTTGAGCTGGCTCGGGCTGGACCATGATGGCGACGTGGTGAGCCAGCACGAAATGGCACCGCGTCATGCGGAAGTAGCCCACGCCCTGCTGGAGAAAGGTGCGGCGTTCAAGTGCTTCGCCACGCAAGATGACATCGAGGCCTTTCGCGAAACCGCACGGGCCGAGGGACGCAGCACGCTCTACCGCTCGCCCTGGCGCGATGCGGATCCAAGCACGCACCCCGACGCACCGTTCGTCATCCGGATCAAGGCGCCGGACGGCGGGCAGACGGTCATACGCGATGCCGTGCAAGGCGATGTCGTGATAGATAATGCCCAGCTCGATGACATGATCCTGCTGCGCTCGGACGGGTCGCCCGTCTATATGCTCGCTGTGGTGGTGGATGATCACGACATGGGCGTGACGCATGTGATCCGCGGCGATGACCACCTCAACAACGCCGCGCGCCAGATGATGATCTATCACGGCATGGGCTGGGGCGTACCCGTCTGGGCGCATATCCCCCTGATCCACGGCGACGATGGCAAGAAACTGAGCAAGCGCCACGGTGCATTGGGCGCGCAAGAGTATCAGGCGATGGGATACCCCGCCGCTGGCATGCGCAACTATCTCGCTCGGCTCGGCTGGAGCCACGGCGACGACGAGTTCTTCAGCGATGCACAAGCGCTCGACTGGTTCGATATCGACGGCATCCGCAAGAGCCCTCCACAGTTCGACCTCAAGAAGCTCGAAAACATTTGTGGACAACATATTGCGGTATCGGATGATGCTGCGCTGCGGCGTGAAATTGAGAATTATCTGGAGGTCGCAAAGCTCTCCGCGCTGAGTGACGCACAGGCAGATGGACTCGAGCGTGCCATGTACTGCCTCAAGGAACGCGCCAAAACCCTGCCGGAACTCCTTGAAAAAGGTCACTTTATTTTAGCATCTAGGCCAATTGAGCCCGACACGCAGGCCCGCAAGAACCTCGATCCGGTATCCTGTGGTATACTGGGAGAATTGACGCCGCACCTGCAAGATGCTAGCTGGAACAGAGAAACTCTCGAAGAAGTTCTGAACGGTTTTGCCGCCTCGAAAGATACCAAATTTGGCAAACTGGCCGGACCATTGCGTGCCGCACTTGCAGGGCGCACTGTGACACCTTCGGTTTTCGACATGATGCTGGTGCTGGGCCGAAGCGAAACCATGGCCCGCCTCACGGACGCCGCCACCTGAGACAGATGTAAATCTGTCATTAAGGGTGTAATAGATAAAAAGAAGACGGACGCACCGGCCCGAACCGGTGCAGACCCGGGCGCAGACATCGCACCCGCAGCCAACCTAGAAGGGGATAACCACATGGCCGAGAGTACAAAATCCGCGACGCTGACAATCGGAGACAAGACGGTGGAATTGCCCATCTTCTCGCCCACGTCCGGCCCCGACGTGATCGACATCCGCAAGCTTTATAGTCAGGCGGGCGTGTTCACCTACGACCCCGGATTTACCTCGACTGCATCCTGCGACAGCACGATCACATTCATCGACGGCGACGAGGGGATCCTGACGCATCGTGGCTATGCCATCGCCGATCTTGCCGAGAAGTCCCATTATCTCGAAGTCTGTTATCTTCTCTTGTACGGAGAGCTGCCGTCCCCTGCGGAGCTGGAAGACTTCGAGTATCGCGTTACCAATCACACCATGCTGCACGAGCAGATGATGAACTTCTTCCGCGGTTTCCGCCGCGATGCCCACCCCATGGCCGTTATGGTTGGCGTGGTCGGCGCGATGAGCGCATTCTATCATGATTCCACGGATATCACCGACGAGTGGCAGCGCGAAGTGGCCTCAATCCGCCTCATTGCCAAGATGCCGACGATCGCCGCGATGGCCTATAAATACACCATCGGCCAACCCTTCGTGTATCCGCGCAACGATCTCGATTACGCGTCCAACTTCCTGCGCATGTGCTTTGCCGTGCCGGCGGAAGAATATGTCGTTGATCCGATCCTGAGCCGCGCGATGGACCGGATCTTCACGCTGCACGCGGACCATGAACAGAACGCCTCGACCTCGACCGTGCGTCTGGCTTCGTCCTCAGGCGCAAACCCTTTTGCCTGCATTGCGGCGGGAATCGCCTGCCTCTGGGGCCCTGCCCATGGTGGTGCCAACCAGGCCTGCCTCGAGATGCTGAAGGAAATCGGTACGCCGGACCGTATCCCCGAATTCATCGCCCGCGCCAAGGACAAAGACGATCCGTTCCGCCTGATGGGCTTCGGTCACCGCGTCTACAAGAATTTCGACCCACGCGCGACGGTGATGAAGCAATCCGCCGACGAGGTGCTGGAACTGATGGGGGTCGAAAACAACCCGATCCTTCAGGTAGCGAAAGAGCTTGAAAAGCAGGCGTTGGAAGATCCGTATTTCGCCGAGAAGAAGTTGTTCCCGAATGTCGATTTTTACTCCGGCATCATTCTCGAAGCGATGGGGTTCCCCACATCGATGTTCACTCCGATTTTCGCGCTGGCCCGGACGGTCGGCTGGATTTCTCAATGGAAAGAGCAGCTCACCGATCCACAGCTCAAGATCGGGCGTCCGCGCCAGTTGTACCAAGGCGCCGATATCCGCTCATACGTGGATATCGAAAAGCGTTAACCCCCAATTGGTTAGTTAAAAATGAGCCCGGGCACCTTTCGGTGTCCGGGATTTTGCATTCTAATTAAGGCATTATGAAGCACGATTGAGGCAGACGATGGAGGACGCCCGTTCCAGCGTGACCCTGACCTGAAACTGGTGCCTCTCAAGGAAATTGGGCGGGCGGTCCTTGCGCGAAAGGTCGATGCAGTTCCGAATCATACGCAGCTTGCATTTCTGCCTATCGCTTGGCGGACTATAATCCCTTCCAGCAGGCGGGATTATGCACGCAATACTTGCATAGATGAAAACAGCGACCCCGAAAACAAGGCCAAAATATGTCATTGTTTCGGGGCCGTGTACAATGGTTAACAGAACCTTGACCGGTCAATCCAAGCCTGCGTACTCATGATGAAATGCGACGCCCAAAGGATAACGCGATGTTGATGCTTCTTGCACTTACGGTGCCGCTTCCGATTGTTGGCCTAGGCCTTTTCGATGATGATGACGGAAATACAATCTCGGAGGTTGGTGCGGAGAAGGTTGGCCGCATCGAGGGAGAGCAACGCGACGACTTCATCGGCGGCCAACCGGGTAAAAATGTGATGAACGGGCACGCCGGAGACGAGACCAACTTCGGCTGTGAGGTCGACGATCTTCTGCAAGGACAG
Source organism: Sulfitobacter sp. (assembly GCA_024636395.1). GTDB lineage: Bacteria > Pseudomonadota > Alphaproteobacteria > Rhodobacterales > Rhodobacteraceae > JAGXHD01. Next base: position 1,281 of record JAGXHD010000034.1, on the reverse strand, counting down.
GATGGCAATGACATGATCTGCTCCTGCGATGTAACCGACGTGCTGACGGGTAACATCGGAGCAGCTCTGCCCGAGGGCCAGGAAACTGTAGATTTGATTTCCACTGATGATCCAGCGATCAGCGGCCGTAGCGTCGACACGACCGCAGACATCACAACGACAGACCGAGCCGACAACTCGGTGATCCACTTCGGCGGGACGGTGCTTGCCTTTACGCGGGGGACGGAGAGCACGCTTACAACTGACGATATCCCGCTGATGTTCCAAGACGGCGTGGAAACGCTGTTCGATCCAAACCCGATAGCTGCCTGATCTTGAGCCATTCCGGTGAGCTGACGAAAAAGCCCTCCGGCCCCAACAGCCATCAGAATTACAGGAATTTCCCTAATGGCACCTCCCCCCCACGATCAGATGCGCGACCGCTATGAATGGTCGCAAGCGAAGAGCCTGATGCCCGTGCAGGCGAAATGCGAGCGCGGCCTTCAGGGTGCTTTGGTCCCGGACAGCACGGAAGATATGGACCACATCGCTGTAGTTTACGACAAGGGCGAGACACCCCCACACATCACTATCAAACAGGTCTCGGGCTCGGTGCACCAAGTGCTTGCGGACGGTATCGCTGTCGCGATTATCGCGCGTGCTTCAGGCAAAGCGCCCAGTGCCGCCGATGTGCTGTTGGTCGAGCGGCGCAGCCCGTCCTGATTCAAAGCATCGTTGAATGCTAAAAGTCCGCACCCTCGCGCATGGAGCGACCTTTTGTATATTTGCGATCAGGCTCAACGGCCTTCAAAGGAGGCGGGCCGTTTTTGCGTAAAAGCGAGCACGCCCTCCTTGAAATCCCGAGAATTACCGCATTTCCCTTGCTCGGTCGCTTCCAGCGTCAGCTGCTCCTCGAGCGTATTGTCCCAACTTTCCCGCAGCACTTTCTTGACCGCCCGGTAGGCCGAAGTGGGGCCAGCTGCCAAGTGTTCTGCTTTCTCGCGCCAGTGCGACTGGAACGTGTGGTCCGCAACAGCTTCCCAGATCATACCCCAGTCATCGGCTTGTCGCGCGCTGATCTTGTCGGCAAAAAGGGCTGCTCCCATGGCTTTGGCCATGCCCATCTGCCGTGGAAGCGCGTAGGTACCGCCTGCGTCAGGGATTAGACCGATGCGCGTGAATGCTTGAAGAAAATATGCACTCTCGGATGCAAAGACCACGTCGGCAGCGAGAGCGAGGTTTGCGCCAGCCCCCGCAGCGGGGCCATTTACGGCAGCAATCGTCGGCACGGGGCATTCAATG
>JAGXHD010000033.1 GCA_024636395.1 Sulfitobacter sp. | reverse complement strand
GGCAGCGTCAGATGTGTATAAGAGACAGGCTTGATACGGCAGACAAAAGCACGGCAATGGAAGCGATGATCGACGGCCCGACTCATGTGCCGGTCGAGATCAAGGCGATGAACGACGGGGTGATGTTTCAGGGTGGGCACGACGGCTATGTGCTGACTCACGGTTTGACCCATGCGCGCACGATCGAGCTTACGTTCGACGGGCGTGCGGTGGCGGGCGAGGATATGCTGCTGGCGCTGGAGGAGGGCGAAAAGCGCCGCTTCGACCGCGCGCTCGACAGCACCAAGCTGCGCGGGATCGGCTTTGAAATCCGCTTTCATCTGCACCCCGAGGTGGATGCCACGCTTGATTTGGGCGGGGCGGCGGTGTCGATGGCGCTCAAATCAGGCGAGATCTGGGTTTTTCGCCATGACGGGATGTCGGAACTCACGCTTGAGCCGGGCGCCTATCTGGAGGCGACACGCCTGAAACCGCGCGCGTCGCAACAGATTGTTCTTACGGGCCGTGCGATAAATCCCGCCACGCGCATACGCTGGTCCTTGTCCAAAGCGCAGGAAACTGCGATTGGCGTGCGTGATTTGGAGCGGGATGACCCGTATCTCGATGACGACCCTGACCACGACCAAGCATAGGAGCCCCTGCCATGGCTGATCTCTTCCCCGTAAAACGCGCCCTTCTTTCCGTTTCCGACAAGACCGGACTTGTCGATTTCGGCAAGGCGCTTGTTGCGCAGGGGGTGGAGCTGCTCTCGACCGGGGGGACGGCGAAGGCGCTGCGTTCGGCGGGGCTCGAGGTGAAAGACGTGGCCGAGGTGACCGGCTTTCCGGAGATGATGGACGGGCGGGTCAAGACGCTCCACCCCGTGGTGCACGGCGGTCTTTTGGCGCTGCGCGACGACGCAGGGCACGTGGCGTCGATGAAAGAGCACGGGATTGGCGGGATCGATCTGGTTGTAGTGAACCTCTACCCCTTCGAAGAGACAGTGGCCAAGGGCGCCGAATATGCCGAAGTGATCGAGAATATCGACATCGGCGGCCCGGCGATGATCCGCTCCGCCGCGAAAAACCATGGATTTGTCAGCGTGATCGTCGATGTGGAGGATTATGCGCCATACCTCGCAGAGCTGGATGCCAACGGCGGGCACACGACCTACAAAATGCGCCAGCGGCTGGCCCAGACGGCTTACGCCCGGACGGCTGCTTATGATACGGCGGTGAGCACATGGATGGCCGATGCCGTGGGCGGGACGCCCCGCCGTCGCACGTTCGGAGGTACGCTCACGCAAACGCTGCGCTACGGCGAAAACCCGCACCAGTCGGCGGCGTTTTACGCTGACGGCTCTTCGCGTTCCGGCGTTGCGACCGCCAAGCAGCATCAGGGTAAGGAGCTGTCTTACAACAACATCAACGACACCGATGCGGCGTTCGAGCTTGTGTCCGAGTTTGATCCTGCCGACGGGCCCGCAGTGGCAATCATCAAGCACGCCAATCCCTGCGGTGTGGCGCGGGGGGCGACACTGGCCGAGGCATACGGGCGCGCGTTCGATTGTGACCGGACATCGGCCTTCGGCGGGATCATCGCCCTCAACGAGACACTCGATGCGGAAACGGCAGAGGCGATCACCGGGATATTCACCGAAGTGGTGATCGCGCCCGACGCCGATGCCGACGCGGTAAAGATTTTTGCGGCCAAGAAGAACCTGCGGCTGCTGACCACCGGCGGTCTGGCCGATCCGGCAGCGGCGCGGCTCGCTCTGCGTCAAGTCTCCGGCGGCTGGCTGGTGCAGGACCGCGATGTGGGTCGCGTGAGCCGCGATGATCTCAAGGTCGTGACCAAGCGGCAGCCCTCCGAGCAGGAAATGAAAGACATGCTGTTTGCCTGGACCGTGGCGAAGCATGTCAAATCCAACGCGATCATTTATGTGAAAGATGGCGCCACCGTGGGCGTGGGCGCTGGCCAGATGAGCCGCGTGGACAGCACCCGCATCGCGGCCCGCAAGGCGGCCGATATGGCTGAAGTGATTGGGCTTGATGCCCCGCTCACGCAGGGTTCCGTGGTGGCCTCCGACGCGTTTTTCCCGTTTGCGGATGGTCTTGTCACGGCGGCGCAGGCGGGCGCGACAGCTCTTATCCAGCCCGGCGGCTCCATGCGCGACGACGAAGTGATTGCCGCCGCCGATGAGGCCGGTTTGGCAATGGTATTTACCGGAATGCGGCACTTCCGGCATTAATGAGGGCTATGGTTCTATGCGGATGATTTTCTGGGCGAGCCTTGCGGCTTTCTTGATCGACCAGATCAGCAAATATGTGGTGATCCACATGATGGAGCTGGACCGCATCCGCAGCATCGACGTGCTGCCACCGCTGCTCAATTTTCGCTACGGTGAAAACCGCGGTATAAATTTCGGTCTGTTCGGTGGCGGGTCTGATGCGAGCCGGTTCATTTTGATCGGCCTTGCTGTGGTGATTTGCATCGCTGTCGTGATTTGGGCGCGCAAGCACGCGCAGACGCGGCTCGCCCAGCTCAGTGCAGGCCTGCTGGTGGGCGGCGCGCTCGCCAATGTGCTGGACCGACTGATCTATGGCTATGTCCTTGATTTTCTGAATATGTCCTGTTGCGGGATCAGCAATCCATTCGTGTTCAACATCGCGGATATCTTCATCTTCGCCGGAGCCCTTGGCCTGATTTTTTTTACAGACGATAGCACGGGGGGCGAAAAGAAGCCCGGCAACAAAAAGCCGCGTCGGCCGCTTGCGAAAAAAGTCGGGTGACATTGCCGCCCGGCCTGCGATATTAGAAGGCAATGACGGTCTGGAGGCCCTTAATGCGTAATCTTGCTTTGTTGTTTGTCTTGTCCGTGACGGTTGCGGGCTGTGCGAACGTGGGCCTGCGTGATCTGCGCAGCGATTCCAAGGGTCCGGACGAGTTTGGCATCCAGCCGGTGGGTGCGCTGCAAGCCCCGACCAGCTTTACCGAACTGCCGACCCCGACACCGGGCGGGCGCAACCTCACCGACCGCTCGGCACTTGCTGAAGGGGCTGCGGCCTTTGGGGGCAGCATCGGCGATCCGAACGCGCCCATTCCGGCGAGCGAGGGTGCGTTGGTGCAGCATGCTAGTCGCCTGGGTGTGAGCCCGGGGATCCGGCAGACACTGGCGCAGACCGATGCAGATTTCCGGCGCCGCAAGGCTCGGTTCACGCAGTACCGCATTGTACCTGTGGATCGTTACAATCAGGCATACCGTAGCGAAGCGCTCGATGCACAGGCGGAGCGGCGACGCTGGCAGCGTGCGGGCGCACGCACGCCATCCGCTCCGCCGGAAAGCTGATCTTTCATTACAATCCTGTGATTTTTGGCGGAAGCGCTTGAACCTACAGCGGTGCGCCGTACCTATGGAACAATGCCTTCGCGTCTGACCGCGAAGGCACTCCTTATGAGGAACGACCAGATGTTGCGATTTGTCCGAACTGCCCTGATCTCAGCCATGTTGCTGCCCGCTGCCGCGATGGCGCAGACCAGTGGCAAGGTCACTGATTTCATGCTTGAGAACGGGATACAGGTCGTCGTGATCGAGGACCACCGCGCGCCGGTGGTGCAGCACATGCTGTGGTATCGAGCCGGTTCGGCGGATGAGCCAAAGGGATCATCGGGGGTGGCGCATTTCCTGGAGCATTTGTTATTCAAGGCAACGAAGAAAATGGAAGCGGGCGAATTCTCAGCCGTGGTTGCTGCAAACGGTGGGCGCGACAATGCCTTCACCAGCTACGATTACACCGCTTATTTCCAGCGTGTAGCCGCCGACCGACTTGAGTTGATGATGACGATGGAAGCGGACCGGATGAAAAACATCCGCCTCACGCCCGAAAACATCGCCACAGAGCGCGATGTGATCATCGAAGAGCGTAACCAGCGGACAGAAAACAACGTGCAGGCGCTCTTCGGTGAGCAGACTGCGGCGGCACAATATCTCAACCATCGCTACGGCACGCCGATCATTGGCTGGATGCACGAGATGGAACAACTGGACCGTGAGGACGCGCTGGGCTTCTATGAGTTGTACTACTCGCCCAACAATACCGTGCTGATCGTGTCGGGGGACGTGACGCCCGAAGAAGTCCGCACTCTGGCGGAGCGGCATTACGGACCGATCCCGCGCAACCCGGACCTGCCCGAGCGTTTGCGCACCGAAGAGCCGCGCCAGAACGCGGAGCGGCGGGTTATCTTCCGGGATGCGCGCGTTGCGCAGCCCTACATATCTCGCAGCTATCTGGTGCCCGAGCGGGACAGCGGCGCGCAGGAAACCGCAGCCGCGCTGACCATCCTGTCAGAAATTCTTGGCGGCGGGTCGACTTCTTATCTGGCTGAAAAGCTGCAATTCGACACACAGCTGACCTCATTCACGACTGCTTGGTATTCCGGTGTATCACTGGATGACACGACCTTCCGCGTGATCATCGTTCCCTCTGACGGCGTGAGCCTCGAGGACGGCGAAGCCGCCCTTGATCAGGCGTTGACCGATTTCATGCAGACTGGCGTGGATGCGGAGCAGCTGGAGCGAATCAAGCTGCAAATTCGTGCGTCGGAAATTTATGCGCAGGATAACGTTGACGGGATCGCCAACCGATATGGCCGTGCCCTGACGTCGGGCCTGACCGTGGAGGATGTGGCCGCATGGCCCGGAATTCTCGATGCGGTAACCGCCGATGACATCATGGAGGCGGCAAAGCTGCTGCGACGTGAAGCCTCTGTGACCGGTTGGCTGATGCGCCCTGAAGGAGTGACCCAATGATCCGTTTCGCCACTGCCCTGTTTCTGGGTGCTGCTGTTGCCCTGCCCGCCCGCGCGGAGGTGGACATCCAGACCGTAACCTCGCCCAGCGGCATCGACGCCTGGCTGGTGGAAGAGCATTCGCTGCCTTTCATCGCGATAGAGATTGCGTTCAAGGGCGGCACATCGCTTGACGTGCAGGGCAAGCGCGGTGCGGTCAATCTGATGGCTGGGTTGCTCGAGGAAGGCTCCGGCGATCTTGATGCGCGTGGGTTTGCCCGTGCGACCGAGGCACTGGCCACCAGTTTTAGCTTCAGTTCCAGCCCGGAGGAACTTTCGATCTCGGCCCGCTTCCTGACGGAGAATTTTGACGCATCCGTGGCACTGCTACGCGATGCGATGCAAAAGCCGCGCTTTGACGAGGCTGATATCGAGCGGGTGCGCGCACAGGTGATATCCGGGCTCGCGTTTGACGCAAAAGATCCGAATGAAATCGCCAGCAAGACGTTTGCCGCGATGGCCTACGGCGAGCATCCCTACGGCACCGTCGATGCCGGGACCGTCGAGACCGTCGCCGCGCTGACCCGTGAAGATCTGTTGGAAGCACATGAGAATGTTCTGGTGCGCGACCGTGTGTTGGTGGGGGCCGTGGGCGACATCACGCCTGAACAGCTGGGCGCATTGCTGGATGCTGTGCTGGGCGATCTGCCCCAATCCGGACCGATGATGCCACCTATGGTCGAGCCGCAGATCGAAGGCGGCGTGACTGTCGTTGACTTCGACACGCCGCAGTCCGTAGCCCTGTTCGGGCAGCGCGGCATCGGTGTCGACGACGACGATTATTTCGCCGCTGTGCTGCTCAACCAGATTTTGGGCGGCGGATCGTTCGAAAGCCGCCTGATGCAGGAAGTGCGCGAGAAGCGCGGGCTGACCTACGGTGTTTATTCGTATCTCGCCTCGCGTGATCTGGCCAACGCGATGATGGGGCAGGTCAGCTCCGCAAACGACCGCATTGCCGAAGCGGTGGCCGTGATCAGGGATCAATGGCGGCTGGCCGCAGAACAGGGCGTGACGGAGCAAGAGCTGACGAACGCCAAGACCTATCTGACGGGTGCCTACCCGCTGCGCTTTGACGGAAATGCCACGATTGCGGGCATCTTGGTAGGGATGCAGATGATTGGCCTAGACCCCGATTACGTCAACACCCGCAACGAGCGGGTGGAGCGCGTAACGCTGGAAGACGTGCAGCGCGTTGCTGCAGACTTGCTCGATCCCGATGCCTTACATTTCGTTGTGGTTGGCAAGCCCGAGGGGCTGGTTGCCAACTGAACCAGCTTTGATTTCTGCGCCGCGGGGGGCGCAGATCGACTTTATCTGCCTAAATCAATCTGAGATCACGCTCCGTAGGGGATCCAGATGTTCTTGACCTCGGTTGATTGGGCGAGGAACGGCTTGGCGTCCGGTGCGTACCAGTCCCATGCACTGCCGTTCTGAACCCAGGTCCGTTTGAGATTGCTGGACGAGCAGCGCTCTATCACTTGATCCAAAGCAGGATCGCCGAAGCTCCACATGGCGTCGACGTCCATGTGGCGGGCCATGTGTTCGCAGACGTCCTCGTGTGGACCGGTGAGGATGTTGACGACGCCCGCAGGCACATCCGAGGTTTCGAGAATTTGCATGAAGTCCGTGGCGGCGAGGGGGAATGGTTCGGACGCGCTCAGGATGATACGGTTGCCCATCGCAATTGCGGGCGCCATCGTCGTGATAAGGCCCAGCAACGGGGCGGCTGCGGGGCACAGTGCCGCGATGACGCCAACGGGCTCCTTGACTGCAAGGGCGACGCCACGGATGGGAACGTCATGGATCTGGCCATCGTATTTATCGGCCCAAGCCGCAGCCGTGAACAGGCTTTGTACTGCGGCCTCTACCTCGTTCACCCCTGATGTGCCGCCCTGCATCGTATTGAGGCGCTGCGCGAATTCGCTGCCGCGCGCGGCGAGATTTTCTGCGATGAAATAGAGGATCTGCGCGCGCAGATGGCCTGTGGACTTGCCCCAGCCTGCGGCGGCCTGTGCGGCTTCCACGGCGTTGCGCAGATCCTTGCGGGACGCGTTCGGAATATGGCCCAGCAAGCTGCCGTTCTTGGCCCAGACGGGCGTGGAATAGCCGCTGTCGGGGCGGCTTTGCTTGCCACCGATATAGAGCTTTGCCGTGCGGTCGATGCCCAAAGCCGGTGCGCCACTGCCCGACATAGGGGCAACTGGCTTGAGGGGTTTTTGTTTCACTTTGGGTTTGGTGTAGGCGATCAACCCCTCCCACCCGCCTTCACGGCCAAATCCGCTCTCGCGCACCCCGCCGAAGCCTGCTGCGGCGTCCATCATGTTGGTGCCGTTGATCCAGACGATGCCTGCCGCGAGTTTCGGGGCGATATCGAGGGCGAGGCTGATGTTTTCGCTCCAGACGCTGGCGGCCAACCCATAGCGCGTGTTGTTGGCGATGCTCACGGCCTCCGCCGGGGTGCGGAAGGTGGTGGAGACGAGGACGGGACCAAAGATTTCCTCCTGCATCAGCGTATCTGCGGGGTGCAGCCCGGTGATCAGGGTCGGGGGATAAAAACTGCCCGTGCCGGGCATCTCGCAGGCGGCGACATGGGTTGTGCCTGCCGTATTGGCCGCGACCAATGCGGTGATGGCGTCAAGCTGCACAGGATCCACGATGGCGCCGATATCAATACTTTTGTCGATTGGTGATGCGATCCGCAGCTTATCCATGCGGGCGCGCAATTTCGCGTGGAAAGCGTCGGCGATGGGTTCGTGCACCAGAAGGCGGGACCCCGCGCAGCAGAGCTGACCTTGGTTGAACCAGATCGCGTCCACCAGCCCTTCGACTGCGGAATCTATATCGGCATCGTCGAACACGATGTAGGGGGATTTGCCGCCCAGCTCGAGAGACAGGGCCTTGCCGCTGCCCGCTGTTGCCTCGCGGATGCGGCGGCCGACGGCAGTGGAGCCGGTGAAGGCGATCTTGTCTACCGGCGCCGCGACGATCATCTCGCCCACCGCGCCACTACCTGTCACGATGTTCACGACCCCTTTCGGCACTCCGGCCTGCCCGCAGATATCGGCGAACAACATTGCGGTGAGGGAGGTATATTCAGCGGGCTTGAGGACCACGGTATTGCCCATCGCGAGCGCGGGCGCGATTTTCCATGCGAGCATGAGCAGAGGAAAATTCCACGGGATGATCTGGCCGCACACACCCAGCGCAGAGGCATCGGGAAGCGCGCTCTCCATCAATTGGGCCATGCCGGCATGGTAATAGAAATGACGCTGCGCCAGAGGGATGTCGATGTCGCGCGCCTCGCGGATCGGCTTGCCGTTATCCAGGCTTTCGAGCACGGCAAAAAGGCGGCTGTGCTTCTGCAGCAGCCGCGCAGGCGCGTATAGTACTCGAGCGCGGGCGTGTCCCCCCGCCGCTTCCCATTTCGGCTGGGCGCGGCGGGCAGCCTGCACTGCGTCATCCACATCTTTCTGGCTTGCTTGGCTGATATGCGCCAAAACCTCTCCCGTGGCGGGATTGCGGCTTTCGAATACGTCGCCCACTGGTGTGATCGCACCGTCGATGAAGTGGCCAAAGCGCCCCCCCTGATCGACGATCCACGCTAGTGCTTCGGCTGGTGTTTCTGGGGCGGAGCCATAGTCCATGGTCTCGAATATCTCGGAAACGGTCATTGTTCAGGCCTTTGGCTCAGGATGTCGGGTGGCGGTAGGTTGCGGAGTAATTGCCGGTCACGTGATGCTCCAGCTGCCGCTCGATATCGCCCAGCAGCGAGGACGCGCCAAAGCGGAACAGGTCGGGCCGGAGCCAACGACCTCCCAGCTCCTCCTTGACGAGCGCCAGATAGGTAATCGCGTCCTTTGCCTTGGAGATGCCGCCAGCGGGTTTGTAGCCAACCCGGTATCCTGTGCGGTCGTAAAAATCACGGATCGCGCGGAGCATGACAAGCGTCACCGGCAGGGTCGCATTCACGCTTTCCTTGCCCGTCGAGGTTTTGATGAAGTCGGCGCCGCCCATCATGCAGACAAGCGAGGCGCGCGCCACATTGCGCAGGCTGCCAAGTTCTCCTGTGGCGAGGATCGCTTTGACATGGGCATCGCCGCATGCTGCACGAAAGGAGCGCATCTCGTCATAGAGTGCCTGCCAATTCGCCTCGAGTACGTGGCGGCGCGAAATGACGATGTCGATCTCGGCAGCCCCCGCTGCAACCGACTGCTCGATTTCTGCGATGCGCAGCGGCAGCGGTGACAGGCCCGCTGGAAAGCCGGTCGAGACTGCGGCAACAGGAATATTGCTGCCGCGCAGGGCATCGACAGCGGGCGCGATCATTTCGTGGTAGACACACACGGCCCCGACCGTAACGGGCTCTACGTCGAGCGCTCTGAGAGTTGCGGCACTGATGGGCTGCCGCGCCTTCGCGCACAGACGCCCTACACGGCGCGCGGTATCATCCCCCGACAGCGTTGTGAGGTCGATGCAGGTCACGGCTTTGAGCAGCCATGCGGCCTGATGTGTCTTTTTCACCGATCGACGTGAGGCGATGGTGGCTGCGCGCCGCTCGATCGCGGAAGTGTTGGCCTGCGCGCCGAGCACCCAGTTGAGATCGAGCGGCAAGCCTGCATTGCGTGGTTCTGTGACCTGCGGCAGCTGTGCAGTTGCGTTGAGCGTGGCGGTATGGAGATCGACAGACATGGGACGCGGCACCTTTCAACGAAAACATCCATGCAATTTCGCACGGGTGCCGACCTTTGTGCAAGGCGGCACACAGATGATGCCGCTGCGGCTTGAGCTCGAGGGAGGTGTCGGCAGACGCGTGGCTGTGGCGAAAATCCCGCTTAAGTGGTGAAAATACACCCTGAAAATGAAATGCATTTGTCCGCGGCGAAGAGAGGAAAATAAGGCTCTGATGACGCAAGGTCATCCATCCGCCTGTTCTTGCCGCATTTTGTTCCTGCCAGAAAGAAATGAACCCTCATTTCCAAATGCCTGATCAGAATTTACTTTGACGAGCGATTCGCAATTCTCCTATATATGGGTTCAAATTCTTTAGAATACCATTTTTGTGGTAGTAAAAACTATCTGTGGTGTCTGAAGTGGGGGGCGCGATGATCAGACGATTTATGAGTGCGGCCGCGTTGGCTGTGGCACTTTCAGGTGCGGCGGTGGCGCAAGGCAGACCTGAAAGCGCACGTGTATCGTTCGTTTTTGATGGAGCGCGCGTCGAGATTGCTCCTGCTTCACCTGATGCGTCAGTATACGCTGCGCGTTTTGCCGGGCTTCCTTCTGCCTGTGATCGGGCCTGTATTGCGCCGCAGGCCCCTGCGGATGGGATCGCAACCCTGATCGAGCCTGATGTACTGGAGTTTCTGAAAAACAGTGTGGCGCTTAATCAAGGCCTGCTCGTGGATGCAAGGATGCCCGATGGACGTGCGCTCGGGGTTATTCCCGGCTCAGTAAGCCTGCCGCATGAAACGGTGGCAAAAGATAATGCGTTCCGTGACGAGATCCTCAAAGCGCTGGGTGCGCGTGCCTTTGAGGATGTGTTTAACTTCGCTGACGCGCAGAACCTTGTCGTCTTTGACAATGGGCCATCGCAAAATGATGCCGGTATATTGATCGCGCATTTGCTTGAAGCAGGCTACCCGGCGGACAAAATTCGCTATTTCCGGGGCGGCATGCAGATGTGGTCGGTTGTGGGGCTGACAGTTCGGGAATGAATGATTTGAAACGCCAAAAACAAAAAATTTCATTTGATATGGCACCCGGTGATCCCGTTCAGTCGGGGCTTATTCCCGCTCAGGCCAGACGTGTACAAATCGCCCTACCGACACAGCCGAAGATCCCCGCACAAGACTTCTATGAAGAGCCGCTTTTCGACCGCGCAGCGTGGGAAAGGGATTTGGCATTGCCCAAGCCCAGCGAGCCCGCTGCATCTACGCACAGCATAAATGTGACCCCAAGTGCGCCCAGCTTCGCAGCTACGGGCCTCATGGCGATGCAGGAGCGCGGATTTTCGCACCGATTTGCGCGCGTGCCTCGCGGTGTCGGCGCTGTTGCCGCGGCGTTCATGTTGGTTGTGGTGACTGGAATCGTGATGTCACAGCGCGACGACCCCTCGCCCCAGCAGGCTGCTGTCTCGTCCGAATATATGCCGGAGACGTTCAGCGAAGTGCCAACGCGCGCGGTGATCGCCGACATGACGGACGTGAGTGAGATCTCGGCGCCTGCAACTCCGACAGCTCAATCCCGTGCTGCGCTCAACACGGCTGTTCTTGCGGGGCTGCAGTTGCCTTCGGCGGTGCCGCCTGCTTCCGCCAAAAGCCAGCCGGAGCGCGTGCGTGACGCGATGCAAACGCTCGGTGGAAACAAGCTGCGCATGCTGCGCGAAAGCGTCATCGCCGGCCTCTTTGATGTCGAGATCTACACCCGTGAGGGCGTCGAGCGGGTCAGATTGCGGACCTACAATGCACCACTGGACAATGTCGTCTCCTCCAATCTACTGATTGATGTGGTCGGCATGGGAAACGCGGAAATGTCGGCCGCGCTCAGAACGCCGGAGGGCGGGGCGGACGTCGAGACGATGATGTTCGAGTTGGTACAGGCATCGCTTCTCGCCGACGAGGATACCGCCCGCGTCGAGGCCGCGCTCGACATGTCGCGCAAGACCTTCGCAGCCTCGCAAGCCAGAACCGAAGCCATCGACGGCCGTCGGGTCTATACGGTCCAGAGAGGCGACAGCCTTGCCTACATCGCACTGCAATTCTACGGAAGGCCAAGCGCATACCCGCGCATTCTAGCCGCCAACCGTGACATCCTACAATCGTCCGGGGAGATCCAGATAGGCCAGCGGTTAACCATACCCAGCTGACATAATAAGAATAATAGTTGTCTCAGTGGCACCCGGACGAGTGGCAGGCCGGACAGAAATGTCCGGCCTGACTGTATTTGAATGCCAGCGGACTGCTCAGCCGCGTTTGCAAATTGCGGCGCGCCTGCGTTTTGTGCATGGTGGCGGCGGTGCATTTCCAAGGATCATCCATGAACCGCTACCCCAGAGATTTTACAGGCTACGGTGCCAATCCCCCCGATGCGCGTTGGCCCAGCGGTGCGCGGATCGCCGTCCAGTTCGTGCTCAACTACGAGGAGGGCGGCGAGAACAACATCCTGCACGGCGACGCGGCATCCGAGGCCTTCCTGTCGGAAATCGTTGGGGCGGCTCCTTGGCCCGGACAACGCCATTGGAACATGGAAAGCATCTATGACTACGGCGCGCGTTCAGGTTTCTGGCGGCTTCACCGTTTGTTTACCGAGGCCCGCGTGCCGGTGACTGTCTACGGCGTAGCCAGCGCTTTGGCGCGTGCACCAGAGCAGGTCGCGGCGATG
>JAGXHD010000032.1 GCA_024636395.1 Sulfitobacter sp. | reverse complement strand
TACTGCACCGGTTGCAGCGTCTCCTCGTCGCGGTAGAGCCCTACAAAGCCCACACGCGCAGAAGGAATGAGCTCCAGCACCCCGTCCAAAAGGCCATTGCCTGCCCGCAGGATCGAGATCAATGCCAGCTTCTTGCCATCGAGCGTAGGCGCATCCATCGCCTGCATCGGCGTCTCGATCCGCTTGGTCGTCATCGCCAGATTGCGCGTGACCTCATAGGCCAGCAACTGGCTGATCTCGCGCAATAGCTGCCGGAACACCGCCGTGGGCGTCTCGCGGTCGCGCATGATGGTCAACTTGTGCTGCACCAAAGGGTGGTTCACCACGGTAAGATGGTCGTCGCTCATGTCCGGCTCCTTGACTAGTTAAGGCACCTCTACCCCGAGATGCGCGGCAACAAAACCCGCCACATCCGCAAATGCAATATGCCCCAGCGTCCCGGAACCCGCACCCGCCACCAGAACGGGCACCCGCTCGCGGGTATGGTCGGTGCCGGTCCAAGTCGGATCGTTGCCGTGATCGGCGGTCAGCACCATGATATCTCCCGCCCGCATCAGCGCCATCGCGCTGCCGATCTCTCTGTCAAAACACTCCAGCGCCCGCGCGTAGCCCGACACGTCGCGGCGGTGCCCGTAAAGACTGTCGAACTCGACAAAATTGGCAAACGTCAGGCTGCCATCAGGTGCATCGCGGATGAGATCGCTCAAATGCCCCATCAGCTGCGCATCGCTGCCCTTGCGCACCTCGTCGAAGCCCTGCATCGAGAAGATATTACCGACTTTGCCCACCGCGAAGACCTTGCGGCCCGCATCCTGCACCCAATTACTCAGCACGGGCGCGGGCGGCACGATCGCATAATCGCGGCGGTGCGCCGTGCGCACGAAGCCCTGCTGCACATCGCCCACAAAAGGCCGCGCTATCACACGCCCGACGCGGCGCGCGTGCAAAATGGGCGCGATATCCGTGCATAGCTTGAGAAGCCGCTCAAGCCCAAAAGTCTCCTCATGCGCGGCGATCTGGAAAACGCTGTCGGCCGAAGTATAGCAAATCGGCCAGCCGCTGCGCATGTGCTCCTCCCCGAACCGCTCGATGATCGCGGTGCCGGGTGCATGGCAATCGCCCAAAATGCCCGCAGTGCCCGCCGCCTCGCACACCAGCGCGATCAGTTCCGCATCGAAAGATCCCTCTGTCCGCTCGAAATAGCGCCACTCCCAGGGCACCGGGAGCCCGGCCAGCTCCCAATGGCCCGAGGGCGTGTCTTTGCCACGCGAAACCTCCGTTGCCACGCCCCATGTCCCGCGGAGCGGCACATCGAAGGCATCGACCTCCATCCCGCTCGCCGCGTTTATCGAGGCCCCCAGCCCGAGGCCCGCCAGATGCGGCATATGCAAATGCCCGCTGCGCCCTTCCTCTGCGCGCCCCTGCGCACAGGCTTGCGCGATATGGCCCAGGGGATTGGCGCCGGTGTCGGGCACCTCGCCGTTAAAGAATGTATAGGCATCAGGCGCACCGCCGATGCCCACCGAATCCATCACGACCAGAAACGCGCGCCCCATCAGCCCAGATGCTCCACAATCAGCTCTGGCACGGGCGCGGCTTCATCGCCCAGTGCAATCGCCGCGCGCACCGCCGCGACCGCGCGGTCCGCCTGCTCGGGCCGGGCCGCGTGGATCACCGCCAGCGGCTGGCCCCGCTCGACCCGCGCACCGATCCGCACCACCCGCGACAGGCCAACTGCCGGATCGACCGGATCACGCTCGACCACACGGCCGCCGCCCAGACCCACGACCGCAAGGCCCAGCGCCTCACCGTCCATCGCCTGCACCACGCCCGCGTGCTGTGCCGTCACTTCACGCACCACCGTAGCCTCCGGCAAAAACCGCCGCCAATCCTCGACGAACCGCACCGGCCCACCCAGCGCCGCGATCATCTTGCCAAAGCGCTCCGCCGCGCGGCCATCCGCAATTACCGCTTCGATCATCGCCGCCCCCGCCGCAGCATCTGGCGCCAGCCCCGCGCCCGCCAGCAGCACACCGCCCAGCGCGGCGCTCAGTTCCACGATCGGTCCCTGCACGTCACCGCACAAAACCTGCATCACTTCCGCCACTTCCAGCGCATTGCCAAGGCTCGGCACCAATGGCTGGCTCATATCGCTGATCACCGCGCGCGTAAGACAGCCAGCCGCATTGGCCGTACCCACCAGCGCCCGCGCCAGATCGCGCGCAGCGTCCAGATCCTTCATGAACGCACCCGATCCGACCTTCACATCCAGCACCAGCCCATCGAGCCCTGCGGCGAGCTTCTTGCTCAGGATCGACGCGGTAATAAGGTCCATACTGTCCACCGTCGAGGTCACATCGCGCACCGCATACAGACGGCGGTCGGCGGGCGCGATATCCCCCGTGGCCCCCACAATGGCGCAGCCCACCTGACCAACCACCGCGCGCAGCCGCGCCTCATCGAGCATGACGCCCACACCGGGGATCGCCTCCAGCTTGTCGAGCGTCCCGCCCGTATGACCGAGGCCCCGCCCGGAAATCATCGGCACATAGGCACCGCAGGCCGCCAGCGCAGGCGCCAGCACAAGGCTCACGCAATCGCCTACCCCGCCGGTGGAGTGTTTGTCCAAAACGGGTTTATCCAGATCCCACGACAGCACATGCCCCGACGCACACATCGCCTGAGTCAGCGCCACGCGGCCAGCCTCATCGAGCCCGTTGCGGCATACGCCCATTGCAAGGGCCCCGGCCTGCGCAGCGCTCAGGCTCTGATCGGCCAACCCTTGCGCAACCCAGGCGAGCTCGTCACCGCTCAGCGGGCGGTCGTGGCGCAGCTTGGCCAGAATGCTCCGCGCGTCCATCAGCGACCCAGAAACGAGGGATCGAACGCGCCGGGAAGCAGGCCGGCGATGGTCAGGCTCCGCTCTGCGCCCTCTACGGTCGCCATGGTCACGACCACATCACCCGCGCCGAACTCTGCCAGCTTCTGGCGGCAACCACCGCAAGGCGTAACCGGCAGCGGTGATCCGGCGACCACATAGCCTTCGGTGAACGACGTCTCCCCCGCCGCGACCATCGCTGCGATCGCGCCCGCCTCGGCGCAGGTTCCTTCGGGATAGGCCACGTTCTCGACATTGCAGCCGCGATAGATCTTGCCAGAGGCCCCGCGCAGCGCCGCTCCAACTGCAAATCCTGAATAAGGTACATGGGCGTTTTCGCGCACCTCGAGGGCCGCCTGTCTCATCTCGTTCACTGGAATCTCCTAACCGTGGCCTTCCACCCTAGCGCTGCAGGCAGCGAGATGCGAAGGGTTTTCGAACCTTTCATGCCCCTCGCGTATACCCGCAGCAAACCGGCGCCCCGGAAATGCCCACTGGCGCTTTTCCCGCAATGGTTTAACACTAAACTAAATTTGAAATGAGGCCCGCACCATGACCGACAACCCGTCAACACGCCAGGCAGCACTGGATTATCATGCCCTCCCCAAGCCCGGCAAACTGGAAATCAGAGCGACCAAGCCCTTGGCGAACGGGCGTGATCTGGCCCGCGCCTACAGCCCCGGCGTGGCCGAAGCTTGCCTCGAGATCCAGAAAGATCCGGCTACCGCCGCACTCTACACCTCCCGTGCGAATCTGGTTGCGGTCGTCACCAACGGCACCGCCGTGCTGGGCCTTGGCAACATCGGCGCACTCGCTTCCAAACCAGTGATGGAGGGCAAGGCGGTCCTGTTCAAGAAATTCGCCAACATCGACTGTTTCGACATCGAGGTGAACGAGTCAGATCCCGAGCGCCTCGCCGATATCGTTTGCGCGCTGGAGCCTTCGTTCGGCGCGATCAATCTGGAGGACATCAAAGCCCCCGACTGCTTCACGGTCGAACGGATCTGCAACGAGCGCATGAACATCCCCGTCTTTCACGACGACCAGCACGGCACCGCCATCGTCGTCGGTGCGGCGGCGACGAATGCGCTTTTCGTAGCGAAAAAGAAGTTCGAGGACATCAAGATCGTCAGCACCGGCGGCGGAGCGGCGGGCATCGCCTGCCTCAACATGCTGCTCAAGCTCGGCGTCAAGCGCGAGAATATCTGGCTCTGCGACATTCACGGTCTTGTCTACGCAGGCCGTGAAACCGACATGAACCCGATCAAATCAGAATACGCCCAAGCCACCGATCTGCGCACGCTCGACGATGTGATCGAGGGTGCCGATCTGTTCCTCGGGCTGTCCGGCCCAAATGTCCTGACCCCCGAAATGGTCGCACGCATGGCCGACACGCCCATCATCTTCGCTTTGGCCAATCCCAGCCCCGAGATCATGCCCGATGCCGCCCGCGCCGTCCGGCCCAATGCGATCATCGCCACAGGCCGCTCGGATTTTCCCAATCAGGTCAATAATGTGCTGTGCTTCCCTTTCATTTTCCGCGGTGCGCTCGATGTGGGTGCGACCACGATCAATGACGAGATGAAAATCGCCTGCATCGAAGGCATCGCGGCGCTGGCCCGCGCCACGACGTCTGCGGAGGCCGCCGCGGCGTATCAGGGCGAGCAGATGACGTTCGGTGCCGATTATCTCATTCCCAAGCCCTTTGATCCACGCCTCGTGGGGATCGTCTCATCCGCCGTGGCCAGGGCCGCGATGGAGACGGGCGTTGCCACCCGCCCCATCGAGGACATGAACGCCTACAAGGCCCGTCTCGACAGTTCCGTGTTCAAATCCGCCCTGCTGATGCGCCCGGTGTTTCAGGCCGCGCGCAACACGCCGCGCCGCATAGTCTTTGCCGAGGGCGAGGACGAACGCGTCCTGCGCTGTGCCCATGCGATGCTGGAGGAAACCACTGAGCGCCCCATCCTCATCGGTCGGCCCGAAGTGATCGAGCGGCGGATGGAGAAAGCGGGCCTGACGCTCAAGCTCGGCACGGACGTCGACGTGGTAAACCCTGAAAACGATCCGCGCTACCGCGACTATTGGGGAACCTACCACGGCCTGCTGGCCCGCCGCGGCGTCAGCCCCGATATCGCCCGCGCGATCATGCGCACCAATACCACGGCCATCGGCGCCGTGATGGTCCACCGGGACGAAGCCGATAGCCTTATCTGCGGCACCTTCGGGGAAACCCGCTGGCACCTCAACTATATCGAGCAGGTACTCGGCCGGGAGGGTCGGCGCGCCCACGGCTCGCTATCGCTGATGATCCTGGAGGACGGCCCCCTCTTCATCGCAGATACGCAAGTCCACCAGCATCCCACGCCCGAACAGCTTGCGGAAATCGCCATCGGCGCCGCGCGCCATGTGCGCCGCTTCGGCCTTACGCCAAACATCGCCATGTGCTCACAATCGCAGTTCGGCAATCAGGGCGAAGGATCCGGCAGCCGCCTGCGCCGCGCGATCCGCATCCTCGACGAGGGGCACCATGACTTCTGCTACGAAGGCGAGATGAACATCGACACTGCTCTCGACCCCGATCTGCGCAAGCGCCTCTTTCCCGATAACCGCATGGAAGGGCCAGCCAATGTGCTGATCTTCGCCCATGCCGATGCCGCATCGGGCGTGCGGAACATTCTTAAGATGAAAGGGGGCGGCCTCGAAGTGGGCCCGATCCTGATGGGCATGGGCAACCGCGCCCATGTGGTCTCCCCCTCGATCACCGCACGGGGGCTTCTGAACATGGCCGCCATAGCAGGCACACCCGTCGCGCAATATGGCTGATGCGCCTTTGGCGCTAGCTTCCTATCCGCGCCTGCGGCGTAATAGAAAAGGGCGGGGGATTTGCCCCCGCCTTACTCAATTCACTTCTTTTTGCGCTCCACCAGACCCGTCAGTGTCGCCGCCTTTGCGGCTTCTATCTGGGCTGTGGTCACCGCTTTCACCCGGCGTTTGGCTTGTTTATCTTTGTTGGCGCGCTTGTCGCCCATCGACTCGAACCTTCTATTGATGCGCAGTGCGGGCACCCTGTCCGCCCCTAACATCAGCCTGATCCTGCGCCACATCCGATTCTGATCCGTTTTCGACAGGGCCGCCGAAATACGACATTTTCCGCACGCGCCACCCCGACGGACCGTCGCGGATGTGTAAACAAATTTACGCAAAGACCCCCAATCCGCGTAATCCCCTTGCCGCCGCGCCCCCCCAACGCCTAAACCTTGGGGCAACACAAGGGGAGGCGAAGTCATGGGATACGCAGAGGTTTACAAAGCCGCAAAGGACGATCCAGAAGCATTCTGGCTTGAGCAGGCCAAAGCGATCGACTGGGACCGCGCACCCGAGCAGGCACTCTTCGAGAAAGGCGCCGACCTATACGAGTGGTATGCCGACAGCCGCGTTAACGGCTGCTACAACGCCGTAGACCGCCACGTGGAAAACGGCCGCGCCGATCAGGCGGCAATCATCTACGACAGCCCCATCACCGGCACCAAGCAGACGATCACATTTGCACAGTTGCAAACCCGCATCGCCGCCCTCGCAGGCGCGCTGGTGGCACAGGGCGTGACCAAGGGCGACCGCGTCATCATCTACATGCCCATGGTTCCCGAAGCGATCGAGGCGATGCTGGCCTGCGCGCGCATCGGCGCTGTCCATTCGGTCGTGTTCGGCGGGTTTGCCGCGAACGAGCTTGCCGTGCGCATAGACGATTGTACGCCACGCGCCATCATCGCCGCCTCCTGCGGGCTGGAGCCGAACCGCGTGGTGCACTACAAGCCGCTACTGGATGGCGCGATCGAAATGGCCACCCACAAGCCCGACGCCTGTATTATCCTTCAGCGGGAGCAGGAAGTCTGCGACCTGATCCCGGGCCGCGACATCGAATGGGACGCGGCCAAAGCGCTCGGTACCCCTGCAGATTGCGTGCCCGTGGAAGGCAACCATCCCGCCTATATCCTCTACACCTCCGGCACGACCGGCGCGCCCAAAGGCGTGGTGCGCCACACCGCAGGCCACCTCGTCGCGCTCAACTGGACCATGAAGAACATCTACAACGTTGATCCCGGTGATGTGTTCTGGGCCGCGTCCGATGTGGGCTGGGTCGTGGGCCACAGCTACATCGCCTACGGCCCGCTCATCCACGGCAACACCACGGTGGTGTTCGAAGGCAAACCTGTCGGCACGCCCGACGCAGGCACTTTCTGGCGCGTGATCTCCGAGCATAACGTACGCAGCTTCTTCACCGCCCCCACCGCTATCCGTGCCGTCAAACGCGAAGACCCTAAAGGTCTGGAGGTCAAGAAATATGATCTCACGTGCCTGCGCGCGCTCTACCTCGCAGGTGAGCGCGCCGATCCCGATACCATCATCTGGGCACAAAACGTGCTGGGCAAACCTGTCTACGATCACTGGTGGCAGACCGAGACGGGCTATACAATTGCGGGCAATCCCGCCGGGCTGGAGGCGCTCCCGGTCAAGGTCGGATCGCCCACAGTGCCCATGCCCGGCTACGATGTGCGCATCCTCGACGAGGCAGGCCATCCGATGCCCGCGGGCGAACTTGGCGCCATCGCGATCAAGCTGCCCCTGCCCCCCGGCACCCTGCCGACACTGTGGAACGCCGAGGACCGCTTCCGCAAAAGCTATCTGACCCATTTCCCCGGCTACTACGAGACGGGCGATGCCGGCATGATCGACGCAGATGGTTATCTATACATCATGGCGCGCACAGATGACGTGATTAACGTCGCGGGCCATCGATTGTCCACGGGTGCGATGGAGGAAGTGCTGGCCAACCATCCGGACGTGGCTGAATGTGCTGTGATCGGCGTGAGCGATGCGCTCAAGGGTCAGGCGCCCATGGGCTTTGTCTGCCTCACCAAAGGTGTGAACCGCCCCCACGCTGAGATCGCGGCAGAATGCGTTAAAATGATCCGCGACCAGATCGGCCCCGTCGCAGCGTTCAAGCTGGCGCTGGTGGTGGACCGTTTGCCAAAAACACGCTCCGGCAAGATCCTGCGCGCCACCATGGTCAAAATCGCAGATAGCGAACCCTTCAAGCTCCCCGCCACCATCGACGATCCCGCCATTCTGGACGAAATCAAGACAGCGCTGAAAACCATCGGCTACGCCTCCGCCTAGAACGCAAAAAAAACGGCCCCCGTGAGGGAGCCGCGTTAATCGTTACT
>JAGXHD010000031.1 GCA_024636395.1 Sulfitobacter sp. | reverse complement strand
TGATCATGTCGGCCAGTGTTTCGGCCGCTTCGGGTTTGCCGAGCGCCAGCGCGCTGTTGGCCATTTTCAGAGCGGCGCTGCCGTCGAGCAAGATCATCTCGATCAACCCGGTGAGCGCCTCGGGGGTCGCTCCATTCTCGCGCACCAGAATCGCTGCTTCCGCCTCCACCAGCCCGTGCGCATTGGCGACTTGATGATCACCAGCCGCAGCCGCGAAGGGGATCAGGATCGAAGGGCGCCCGATTACCGTGAGATCGGCGATGGAGGACGCGCCCGAGCGGCTGATCACCAGTTGGGCCTCGGACATGCGGCGGGGCACATCGTGGAAAAAGGCCTGGACGTCGGCGTTGATCCCGTTCTCGGCATAATATTCGGATACCCGCGTGGCATCCTCGTCGCGGGCCTGATGGCTCACACGGATGTTGCGCAGGATATCCATCGGCAGGCCTGCGATCGCAGGCGGCACCACATCACTCAGGATGCGCGCGCCTTGGGAGCCGCCCATCACCAAAAGCTCCATCGGGTAGTCGCCCGGCGCGATATAGCCCGCGCCCGCCCGCTCCAAGACCGCAGCACGCACCGGATTGCCCACATGCACGCCCTCCACACTCTCAGGCAGGGTGGTGGGCCATGTCCCACAGGCCACGCGGTTCACGCGGGTTGCAAAAATCTCGTTGACCCGACCCAAAACGCCGTTTTGCTCATGGATCATGCGCGGCAGGCGCAGCAGCACGGCCGCGCCAAGCGCCGGAATGGAGGGATAACCGCCAAAACCGATTACCGCATCGGGCCTGTCGCGCAGCATCGCGAATGCCGCGCTGATCGTGCCGGCCGCAATGTTTAACGGCACCAGCGCTTTGGCCAGCAACCCGCCCCGCGCGAAAGTGGCGCTTGCGATCTGCTCGATCTCGACTGCGGCAGGAAATCCGCCAGTATAGCGCGCGCCGCGCGCATCGGTGCTGAGCTTGACCCGCCAGCCGCGCGCCAGCATCACCTCCGCCAGCGCCTGCGCCGGAAACATATGCCCCCCTGTACCGCCGGCGGCGATCACGAGGAGGGGCAGCTTGCTCATGACCGGCCCCGAGACAGCAGCGCGCTGATTTCGCCCTGAGGGCGCGAGCGGGTGAAGGCCAGCAACATCCCGAGCGCCACACCCGAAGCAATCACCGAGGAGCCGCCGTAGCTCACGAAAGGCAGCGTCATACCCTTGGCGGGAAGCAGCCGCACAGCCACGCCCATATTGATCATCGCCTGAACGCCGAACATGCAGGCAAGGCCAGTACCCGCAAGCCGGATGAACGGATCACGCTCGCGCACGAGCCGCATTAGCGAGCGCACCACGATCGTGGTGTAGAGCGCGATGATGCACAGCACGAGCACCAGTCCGTATTCCTCTGCCGCAACCGCGATGATGAAATCCGTATGCGCATCGGGGAGTGACCATTTCACCTCTCCCTCACCCACGCCCACGCCAAACAACCCGCCCTCACGGATGGCGTTTGTGGCATAACCGAGCTGCGTCGTGGGATCCACTTCGGCGCTTAGAAAGCCGTCGATGCGGCGGGCAAAATGCTCGGAGTTGGAATAGGCCACGGTGCCGAACAGTACAACGAGCCCGGCCATCCCGACCAGCAGCACAATCGGCGCACCAGCCACGAAATACATGACGCCCCAGCCAAACAGAACCAGCGCTGCCTGCCCAAAATCAGGCTGTAGCGCCAGCATCAACACGATGGTGATACATAGGCCGAAAGACCACGCCTTGCCCGGCGGACCATTGATCTCGAGGCTCGCCGCCATGAGCCAGGCACAGACCACAACAAAGCCGGGCTTCAGGAATTCGGACGGCTGGAGGGATGCGAAGCCAAGGCTGTACCAGCGCACCGCTCCCTTTCCGAAATCGGTGCCAAAAAACGGGAGGAACATCAGCGCGATGAAAGCCCCGATAAAGCCAACAACGGCGAGCCTGCGGACCATTGTCGGCGACATCATCGAGGTCAGCATCATCGCGAGCATCGCGAGCCCGCCGAAAAAAGCCTGTCGCTGGACGTAGTGGAAGGGCTCGAAGCCATTTTTAGCCGCCAGCGGAGGCGAAGCCGCAAGCCCAAGGAGCATGCCCACGGCAAACAACATTAGTATGCATGACAACGCCCAACGATCGAGCGTTCGCCACCACTTCGGGAGGATTGGTTCGCCTTCCCGAACGGGAACTGCGCCATAAACCATTTCTGTCATGGGTACGTGCCTTACACTGCCTGCCTTGCCTCCTTTTCGGAGGTCTAGCATTAACTATAGCGGGAAAATCAGCGCGCGGCTAGAGTCTTTGCAACTTTTACAGCTTCAACAGAGAAGCCTATTCGAGCAGCGCAAAACAGCCGCGCTCCTGCCATCACGCCCCATTGACCGGCCCCGCCTGATCGGGCAGGCACAGCGCATGGAATATGACACGGCAATCATAGGCGCAGGTGCCGCAGGGATGATGTGCGCAGGCCATCTGGACGGACGGACGCTCGTCGTGGACCACGCAAAAGCGCCAGGTGAGAAAATCCGCATTTCGGGCGGTGGCCGCTGCAATTTCACCAATCTTTACGCCGACGCGGATGCCTTCATTTGCGCCAATCCACATTTCGCCAAATCGGCCCTGGCCCGCTACACCCAGTGGGATTTCATCGCCCTTGTGGAGGCGCACGGCATCGCGTGGCACGAGAAGACGCTAGGCCAGCTTTTTTGTAACACATCAGCTAAGGACATCATCGCAATGCTGCGCGCCCTGATGAGCGCGCGCGGCGCGGAGTTGCGCCTGCAAAGCTCGGTCGCCGAGGTGCAAAAGCACGGCGATTATTTCTCTTTTACCCTTCACACGCCCGATAAGACCCAGACTGTCACGGCAAAAAACCTCGTCATTGCCACGGGCGGCAAATCCATTCCCAAAATGGGCGCGTCCGGCTGGGCCTATGACATCGCGCGCCAGTTTGGCCTCCCGGTCACCGAGATCCGCCCCGCACTGGTTCCTTTCACATTCGCGGACGGCAGGTTTGCCGAAATCTCTGGCGTCGCCATTCCCAGCCGCGTACACGCCGCCGGTCCGGTGTTCGACGAAGCGCTTTTGTTCACCCATCGCGGGCTGTCGGGACCCGCGGTGCTCCAGGCCTCCTCCTACTGGACCGAAGGCACACCGGTGACGGTCGATATCGTGCCTGCCGATATGTTCGAGGCCCTGCGTAGCCAGCGGCAGGAAGCGGGCCGCCGCAACATGACGACCGAACTCGCCCGCCACTTGCCCGCGCGTCTCGTCGATCATCTGTCGGGGATCTTCGATCTGAGCGGCAATCTCGCCGATTGGTCGGATGCGCGCCTGACGGCTTTGATCGAGGGCCTACGCCATTGGGAGCTGATTCCCAACGGTACCGAAGGCTACCGTACCGCCGAAGTGACGCTAGGCGGTGTCGATACGGATGCACTCGACGCCCGCAGCATGGCCGCCAAGTCACAGCCAAACCTCTATTTCATCGGCGAGGCGGTGGATGTCACCGGCTGGCTCGGCGGCTACAATTTCCAGTGGGCCTGGTCTTCGGGGATGGCCGCGGCAGAGGCGATCAACGCGGGCTAACCCAGATGTGCCCGGACCAGTGATGCGAAGTCATCGCCACGCTTCTCAAAGCTGTCATATTGATCGAAACTCGCCGCCGCTGGCGCGAGCAAAACAACATCGCCCGGCTCCGCATCCGCAATTGCGCTGGCAACAGCCGCCTGCATCGTCGTGCAAATCTCCGCCTCGACCTTGAGCTGCATGGCAAACCCCGCCGCCTCGCGCCCGATCACATAGGCCTTGCGCACGGTCTCGGTCGCGTCAGCCAGCCCGCCAAGACCGCCCTCTTTCTCCAAACCGCCGCAAATCCACCGAATATTCTTGAACGCAGCCAACGCCTTGACCGCCGAGTCCACATTGGTGGCTTTGCTGTCGTTCACAAAGCGCACACCGCCTTTCTCGCCGATGGTCTGGCTGCGGTGCGGCAAGCCGGCAAAGCTGTGAAACGCAGCCTCGATCACCTTGGGTGCGATCCCGATCGCACGGCAGGCAGCATAGGCACAGCACGCATTCTGGTGGTTATGCGCACCGGGCAGGCCAGCCACTTCCCGCAGATCAATCGAGGCTGCCTGTTTGCCACTGCGGTACTCGCTCAGAAAGCCTTTGCGCGCAAAAATGTTCCAGCCGGGGCCACCGAGCTTGCGCGCTACGCTCACGCGGATCACGCGGTCATCGACAGCTCCCTCGCTCAACTGACCCGCCAGAAACGCGCCCTCATGCTCGTCTACGCCGATCACCGCCCGGTCCGGGCCGCCTTCGGCAAAAAGCCGACGCTTAGCCGCAAAATATCCGCCCATTCCCGCGTGCCGGTCCAGATGATCGGGGCTCAGATTGGTAAACACGGCCACATCCGGCGTCAAACTGCGCGCCAGATCCGTCTGGTAGCTCGAGAGCTCCAGCACCACGACCCCACCATTGGGCGCAGGCTCAATATCCAGCACGCCGCGCCCGATGTTCCCTGCCAGCTGCGAGTTCCGCCCGGCGTGCTCCAGAATGTGATGGATCAGCGCCGACGTCGTGGATTTCCCGTTCGATCCTGTCACCGCGATCACGCGCGGCGCCACATCAAAGCTCTCCCATTCCGCAGTCGCGAAGCTTTGGAAGAAAAGACCGATATCATTGTCGACCGGAATCCCCGCCTCCCATGCGGCTGCGACAACCCGGTTGGGCTCTGGATAGAGATGCGGGATGCCGGGACTGACGATCAGCCGTGCAACCCCCTCGAACGCGCCCTGCCGCCCCAGATCGACGCAGGCGAACCCCTCAGCCTCAGCAGCCGCACGCGCGGGCGGATTGTCATCCCAGCAGATCGCATGCGCGCCGCCTGCCTTCAGCGCCCGCGCGGCCGCGAGACCCGAGCGCCCGAGCCCCAACACCGCGACCCGCAAGCCCTGCAAACCCTGAACTGGTATCATCTAAGTCATCTCCCATTGGCAACCGGCACAGACAAAGAACACGCATCGACGCCCGCACCTTGATTTCGCTTTTCCTTAAAACTCCGGGGGAGCTGGCCGAAAGGCCTGCAGGGGCTGGCCCCCGTCTCCCTTAACGAACCTTGAGCGTCGCCAATCCGATGATCGCCAGAATGAGCGAGATGATCCAAAAGCGGATCACGATCTGCGGCTCAGCCCAGCCCTTTTTCTCGTAGTGGTGATGGATTGGCGCCATCAGGAAAACCCGCTTGCCTGTGCGCTTGAAGTACAACACCTGAATGATCACGCTCAGCGCCTCAACGACGAAAAGACCGCCGACAATGCCGAGCACCAACTCATGCTTGGTCGCCACAGCAATCGCGCCCAGCGCGCCACCGAGCGCCAGCGAACCCGTATCGCCCATGAATACCGCCGCAGGCGGTGCATTATACCACAGAAAACCCAAGCCCCCGCCGAAAATGCCCGCAGTGAAGATCAACAGCTCGCCCGTCCCTGGCACATAGTGCACATCGAGATATTCGGTGAAATCGACCCGCCCCACCGCATAAGCGATCACGCCCAGGGTACCCGCCGCGATCATCACAGGCATAATAGCCAGACCGTCGAGGCCATCTGTGAGATTGACCGCATTGGCCGATCCAACAATCACAATCACCGCGAAGGGCACAAACAGATAGCCGAGGTTCAGCAGCGTATCCTTGAACACCGGTAGGGCCAGTTGGTATTGCAGATTTTCAGGATGATACTGCGCGGCCCAGAACGCGGCAATGGCGGCGATGGCAAAGCCCAGAAGCAGCCGGACCCGTGACGAAACCCCCGCCACCGTCTGCTTGCTGACCTTCGCATAATCATCCGCAAACCCGATGGCTGCAAAGCTCATCGTGACGAAAAGAACCATCCAGATGAAGGGGTTGTCGAGCCGCGCCCAGAGCAGCGTAGAGGTCAGCAGCGCGCCCACGATCAGCAAACCGCCCATGGTCGGGGTGCCCGCCTTCGCGAAATGCCCCTCGGGGCCGTCATCGCGGATCGGCTGGCCCTTTCCTTGCGTCCGGCGCAGCATGTTGATGAGCGGTTTGCCAAAGATGAATCCGAACACCAGCGCCGTCAGAAAGGCCCCGCCCGCCCGGAAGGTGATGTAGCGAAACAGGTTAAAGAAGTCGCCGCCATCCGACAGCAGGGTCAACCAATAGAGCATACATCGTCCTTACTTTTTATCTGCGCGCGTCACGGAACGCGTGGTCCGGGCACAGCCTGCACCCCCGTCGGGGTGTCACATGTCTGGGACCGGATGGCCCATTTTGCGGATGGCGTCAACGACCGCTCCCAATTTCATGCTGAGTGACCCCTTGGCCAGAACCACGTCGCCCGCATCGATCCTGTGCCGCAACCCCTCGCCCATCTCTTGAGAAGTCTCGTACCAGTCGCCGCGCTGATGGGCAGGCAGCAGGTCGTAGAGCGACCGCATCAGCGGCCCCACACAGTGGATTACATCGAGCGATTGTGTGGCGCTCAGATGCGCGATCCCTGCGTGCAGGGCAACGGCATCAGGCCCGAGTTCCTTCATATCGCCCAGAAACGCGATGCGCCGTCCCTTGCCCTTACGGCCCACACCGTCCACGGTCTGGGCACCCGCAAGCACTTCGAGTGCTGCGGCCATCGATGTCGGGTTCGCGTTGTAGCTATCGTCGATCAGCGACAGATACCCGTCCGTCTCAGTCGGATCGAGATAGATCATCTCGCGCTGCCCGCGTCCCTTGAAGGGGACCCAGCGCCCGAGCGCAGTAACCGCCCGTCCCAGATCCGCGCCGATCGCCTGCACGATCGCGAGCGCGCCCAGCCCGTTCATTGCAAAGTGACGGCCTGGTGTAGCGAGCTTGAACAGGAGGGGTTGATCTTCGTATTCGGCCTGCACGACCGTAGTATCGCCCTGAATCGAAAGCTCCTTGAGCTTCCAGTCGAATCCGTGCTCCCCGAAGGCGATGCCGTGCAGCCGCAGATCCAGCGCCTTGGCCGCAAGAATGGCGGAGGTCTCCACATCGGCGTTATAGACTGCCGGCGAGCCCCGCTCGAGACTGTCGAAGATGCTCGCTTTTTCTACCGCAATGCCGGTAATATCGTCGAAGGCCTCCAGATGGGCGGCTGCCACGGTTGTGATCAGCGCCGCATGGGGCCGCGCGAGCATCGTGAGCGGACGGATCTCACCGGGGTGGTTCATGCCCATCTCGATGATGGCATATTCGGTGTCCCGCGGCATCCGTGCCAGCGTCAGTGGCACGCCCCAGTGGTTGTTGTAGCTCGCCACGGAGGCATGCGTGCGCCCCTGCTCCGCGAGCATCGCCAGCAGCATTTCCTTGGTCGAGGTCTTGCCGACAGAGCCGGTGATGCCGATGACCTTGGCATCCGTCCGCGCGCGCGCCGCCGCACCCAGCGCCTCCAACCCCTTCAAAACATCATCCACGATGAGCAAGGGCGCATCATCAGCCACATCGTCCGGGACCCGCGACACGAGCGCCGCGCCCGCCCCGTCATTTAGAGCCTGTGCAACGAAATCATGCCCGTCCCGCGCCGCCTGCAACGCCACGAACAGATCGCCTGCCTCAAGCGTGCGCGTGTCGATGGAAACCCCCTCAACGGTCCAGTCGCCCTGAACGCGCCCCCCCGTCGCTGCCGCCGCCTCTGCCGCTGTCCACAAACTCATGCCAGTCTCCCGTCCAGTGCCGCGACCGCGACACTGGCTTGTTCCACATCATCAAAGGGCAGCACATCTTCGCCGATGGTCTGGCCTGTCTCATGCCCCTTGCCCGCGATCAGCAGAGCGTCGCCCGGCTCCAACACATCCACCGCACGCAAAATCGCCTCCGCACGGTCACCGACTTCAGTCGCGTCCGGGCACCCACCCATGACGGCAGCGCGGATGCTGGCGGGATCCTCCGAACGGGGATTGTCATCGCTGACGAACACCAGATCGGCATGAGCGGCGGCCGCCTGCCCCATCAGCGGGCGCTTTGCACGGTCACGGTCGCCGCCAGCGCCTACGATCGTCACAAGACGCCCCATCACATGCGGACGCATGGCGGCCAGCGCTGTGGCGATGGCATCGGGTGTGTGCGCATAATCGACAAAAACCGCCGCCCCGTTATCACGGGTCGCGGCAAGCTGCATGCGCCCGCGTACGGTCGTAAGATGTGGCAGGGTGTCAAACACATCAGCCGGATTGCCACCGCAGGCGATCACCAACCCCGCCGCCAGCGCCACATTGTCGGCCTGAAAGCCGCCGATCAGCTCGAGCCGCTTCTGATAGGCCTTTCCCCGCCAGTTGAACCGCAGGTCCTGCCCGGTAGCGTCGAAACGCTGCCCTGTCAGATGAAGATCACCCCCGTCACGCCCTACGGTGATCACCTCGCAGCCGCGCGCGCGGGCGATGGCGAGCATCTCAATGCCCTTCGGATCATCGATATTGATTACCGCTGTGCCGTCCTCGGGCAATACGCGGGCAAACAGGCCCGCCTTGGCATCGAAATAGGCTTCGAACGTCTCGTGGTAATCCAGATGATCCTGCGTGAAATTGGTAAAACCCGCCGCCCGCAGCGTCACCCCATCGAGGCGGCGCTGATCGAGCCCGTGCGAGGATGCCTCCATCGCCGCATGGGTGATGCCGTTCGCTGCGGCCTGTGCCAGCGTGCGGTGCAGCGTGATCGGTTCCGGCGTGGTATGGGCCAGAGGCGCGGACCACGCACCCTCGACCCCCGTGGTGCCAAGATTGACAGCAGCAAGCCCCATCTCGATCCAGATCTGCCGCACGAAGGTGCTCACAGAAGTTTTGCCATTGGTGCCGGTGACCGCGATCATCGTTTTGGGCTGCGCGCCAAACCAAAGAGCGGCGGTGCGGGCCAGTGCCTCACGGGGTTGCTCGGAGATTACGATGGCGGCCCCGGCGGCGCGGATCGCAGCCCCTGCCAGTTGTGCACCTTTCGCATCCGTGAGGATGGCGGCGGCGCCCTGCTCCAGCGCCGCGGGAACAAAGCTTGCACCGTGGACTGCGCTGCCCGGCATCGCGGCAAACAAAGCCCCCGGCGTCACACGGCGGCTGTCCACTTCAAGACCCGAAAGCGCGGGATTCTCACCACCCGCGGCCATCAGCCCCAAGGAATTCAAAGAGCTGCGTGGGGGGATAGTCATCTGCGGGCCTGCGGGCTTAGTTGCTGCTGGTGAGCGTTATACCAGCGAGTTGAGCGGGTTCAATGGCCGGACGCATCCCCAGCAAAGGGGCCACGCGGCGGATCATCTCGGCGGCGATAGGCACGGCGGTCCACCCCGCCGTCCGGCGCGGTTTGTCGCCCGAATTCTCCGATGGCTCGTCCAGCGTGACGATCAGGACATAGCGCGGATCATGGGCAGGAAACATCGAGGCAAAGGTGGTGATTGTCTTATCGGTATAGTATCCGCCGCGTGGCTTAGGCTTGTCCGCCGTGCCAGTTTTACCCGCTATGAAATAGCCCGGCACTTCGCCGAATGACGCAGTACCATTGTCGCCGACAACAACGTCACGCAGCATCACACGCGAGGCGGCCGCTACCTCTTCGCGCATCACCCGGGTGCCCATGACAGGGCCGTTCTGCTTGAGAAGCGTCGGTTTAACCATGCGGCCGCCATTCGCGATCGCGGCATATGCGGCGGCCAAATGCATCGTCGTGGTCGACATTCCGTGGCCGTAGGATATCGTGACGGCCGACAGATCGGTATAGCGCGCGGGCAACAGCGGCGTGCTGCCCGAAGCCTCGATGATCTCGAAGGTGGATTTCTCGAACAGGCCAAGACTGCGCAGGAACTCCTGCTGGCGTTCCTTACCGATCATCAGCGCCAGGCGGCCCGTCCCGCGGTTAGACGACTTCTCGATGATCTGAGACACTGTAATAGTGCCGTAATTCTTGTTGTGGAACTCACCGATGGCATGGCCACCAACCCGCATGGGGCCTTTTGTATCGATCATCGTATCCGCTTTGACCAAGCCCAGTTCCATCGCCTGTGCAACAGCGAAGATTTTGAAGGTTGAGCCAAGCTCATAGACCCCCTGCACCGAGCGATTGAACAACGGGCTGTCGGAAGGATCACCGACAACTGCGGCGCGCGGGCGGTTGTTGGGATCAAAGCTCGGCAGGGAGACGACGCTGATCACTTCACCGGTGTGCACGTCCATGAGGATTGACGTAGCACCCTTGGCGTTCATCAGCTTCATGCCGCCATCCAGCACACGCTCGGACGCAGCCTGAACGCTCAGATCGAGGCTCAACTCCAGAGGCTTGCCTGCGTTAGCCGGATCGCGCAGATAGTCGTCGAAATATTTCTCCGCACCAGCCACGCCGATGACCTCGGCCGCACTCACGCCTTCGCGGCCGAAACTTGCACCGCCCATGATATGCGCGGCGAGCTTACCGTTGGGATAGAGGCGCATGTCGCGCGGTGCGAACAAAAGGCCCGGATCGCCGATATCGTGCACCGCCTGCATCTGCTCGGGGCTGATTTTCTTCTTCACCCACAGGAACTTGCGTTTTCCAGTGAAGTCCTTGACCAGTCGCTCTTCCTTCAGATCCGGAAAAATTTTCGCGAGCTTTCGGGCCGCCCCGTTGGGATCGACCATGTGCGGCGGCTGCGCATAAAGTGCATGGGTGTCCAAGTTAGTCGCGAGGATGCTGCCGTTGCGGTCCACGATGTCGGCGCGGGTGTTGGCGATGACAGCGCCCGGCGCATGGGCGCGCGGCTCCATCGGCTCGGAGACCGCCAGCAGACCCATGCGCGCGCCGACAACTGCGAAGGCGCAGAAAAAGAACACGCCCAGCACCAGCAGGCGCCCTTCGGCACGACCCCGGTCGTGGTCGCGCATCTGCTCGTGGCGCAGGCGACGGTTTTGCAGCTCGATGGCATCCGGGTTCTCGCCGTTGGCGCGCGCTTTGAGGATGCGGGCGAGCGGACGCAGTGGGGTGCGGATCATAGCGGCTCCTCATCAGAATTCATCGTAGAGACATCTACAGGATCGGTAATCGGCAGCATATCAGGCACCGGATACTGCACTTCGTCCACCTGCCCGAACTGCTCGGGGTGCAGCGGCAGCAGCTGGAGCCGCTCGAAATTGATTTCGGCCAGATCACGCAAGCGGTCTGGGCGGTTGAGATACGCCCATTCGGCGCGCAGCACGGCCAGGCGGGCATGGCTCGCGCGGATGGAGGAATGGAGACGGTCGGTCTGGTTCAGCACGGCCTGCGTGGCATAGTTTTCGCGGTAGGCCCAGAAGGCCAGCCCGATCACACCCAGCGTCGTCAACACATAAATAACCGACTTCATTGCTTCTTTTCCCTCATCATGGGCATGCCGATGGCCTTTGCCTCAATGCTGCCCGCAGGCGCGTCCGTGCGCGTGGCGACGCGCAGTTTGGCACTGCGCGACCGCGGGTTCTCGTCCAGCTCCTCCGCGTCTGGCCCGATGGCCTTGCGCGACTTGATCTCAAATTGCGGTGGTTCCTGCTCTATCTCGGGCGCAAAGCGGTTGGCGTTCCCCCCAGCCCCCGCCCGCGCCGTGAGAAAGCGCTTTACCATTCGGTCCTCGACCGAATGGAACGTGACCACGGCCAGCTTGCCACCGGGCTTCAGCGCGCGCTCGGCGGCCATGAGACCCTCCCACAGCTCACCGTATTCGTTGTTTACCGCGATGCGCAGCGCCTGAAACGTGCGTGTGGCGGGATGGCTCTGGCCTGGCTTCGCGCGCGGAAGGCAGCTCTCGACAAGCTTCGACAGCTTGGAGGTGCGCGTGATCGGCGCTTCCTCGCGGGCGCGCACCAGCAAATTGGCAATGCGGCGACTCGCGCGCTCCTCGCCGTAGGGAAAGATGATGTTGGCCAGCTCCTCCTCGGACGCCTCGTTGACCAGATCGGCGGCAGAAGGGCCGGCTTGGGACATGCGCATATCGAGTGGGCCATCACGCATGATGGAAAATCCGCGCTCCGCCAGATCGAGTTGCATTGAGGAGACGCCGAGATCGAGCACGATACCGTCAAGGTCCTGACCGTATTCATCCATCTTGGAGAAAACGCCGTGCTGCATCACGATACGGTCGCCGTATTCCCCCGCCCAAGGTAGCGC
>JAGXHD010000030.1 GCA_024636395.1 Sulfitobacter sp. | reverse complement strand
TGCAGGATATCTTTATCACGGAGACGGCGAATTTTGCAGATGTAATCCTGCCGGCGAGCGCCTTTGCGGAGAAGTCGGGGACTGTGACCAACACCAACCGGCAGGTCCAAATGGGGCGGATCGCGGTGCCGCCGCCCGGTGAGGCACGCGAGGACTGGTGGATTGAGGTCGAACTGGCAAAGCGTTTGGGGTTGGATTGGAGCTACGACTCTCCGGCAGATATTTTTGCCGAGATGAAGCTTAACATGCGCTCGCTCGACAACATCACCTGGGACCGCTTGGAACAGCAAAACGCGGTGACCTATCCTTCGCTCAGCCCCGAGGATCCCGGGCAGGCGATCGTGTTCAGCGATGGCTTCCCGCGCGCCGGTGGCCGTGCGCGGTTCACCCCCGCGAGCATTATCGCGCCTGACGATACGCCCGATGCGGAGTATCCGATGATCCTGACCACCGGGCGTCAGTTGGAGCACTGGCACACCGGATCCATGACCCGGCGCGCATCGGTGCTGGACGGGCTGGAGCCGGAGGCCAACTGCTCGTTGCACCCGTCGACACTGCGCAAGCTAGGTGTTGAAGCGGGTGAGCTCGTCCGCCTGACGACCAAGCGTGGCAGCATCGAGATCATGGCCCGCATGGACCGCGCGGTATCGCCTGATATGGTGTTCTTGCCGTTTGCCTACGTTGAAGCGGCGGCGAATATCCTGACAAATCCGGCAATTGACCCTTACGGAAAAATACCGGAGTTTAAATTTTCGGCAGTGAAGGTCGAGGCGGTCAAAGAGCCTGTCGCGGCGGAGTGATCGGGGGACGTTGCTATGCAAGTCGATGAAAAGCGGTTCCTGGCAGACCTGCATACACTGCGGTCCTTCGGGGCATCAGGTACCGCGAAGGGTGTCGTGCGACCGGCCTATTCCGTAGCGGACACTGACGCGCGTGCGTGGTTGGCCGGGCAAATGCGCGATGCGGGTTTGCGGGTTGAAACCGACGAAATGGGGAACCTCTTTGGCCTGGCCGAAGCGCCCTCGCTGCTGCTCGGCTCGCACAGTGACAGCCAGCCAGAGGGCGGATGGCTGGACGGTGCGCTGGGCGTAGTTGCGGCGCTCGAAGTGGCGCGGGCGAGCCGGGAAGCGGGAGGACCTGCGGTATCCGTCGTGTCGTTTCAGGATGAGGAAGGACGATTCGGCGTGACCACGGGCAGTGCAGTCTGGTCGGGTCATCTGGATCTGGCCGAGGCGGATGTGCTGTGTGACGACAGCGGGATAACGTTAGCACAAGCGCGGGGTGTCGTTGCCGTGACCGGGTCTGTGGATCCCGCGCAATTTACCGGGTTCATCGAAATGCACATCGAGCAGGGACCCGTCCTTGATACTGCCGCAGAGCAGATTGCTGTGGTGTCGGATATCGTCGGCATCCGCGATATGAAGATCACGTTTCAGGGGCAGCAGAACCATGCGGGCACGACCCCCATGCACCTGCGCCGCGATGCATTTCAGGCCGTGTCTGCCTTCAACACGGAGTTGAATGCGCGCCTCCGCAACGTGGTGGTCCCAGCGACCGTCTGGACGATCGGGCATGTAAGCCTGCACCCCAATGCCTCATCTATCGTGCCGGGAAAGGCAGTTTTTTCTATGCAGTGGCGCGATGGCGATACGGCACGGCTGGGCCGGATGGAGGACATCATCCGGGAATTGGCGCAGGAGATCGCGCAGGCGCAGGGCATGGACGTTTCGTTCGGAACGCTGTTGGGGCTGGAGCCAGTGGCGATGAACGCAGACCTGCGAAAGGCGCTGGAGGACAGCGCCCAAATCGTGTCGCCCGGCAAGTGGCGTGTGCTGCCGTCGGGTGCGTTGCATGATGCAACGAATGTCTCGGCGCTGATGCCGGTGGCGATGCTCTTCGTGCCCTCGATCGGGGGGATCAGCCACGCGTTCGAGGAGGATACCGACGAGGCCGATCTGGTCGCGGGGTTGAAGATTTTGGCAGGCGCCGTCGCAGCGCTGAACGGGTAAAGCAGCGGGGTGCCATGCTTACACTGCACGCTGCACCGTTCGGGGCATTGCCCGTTTGCAGAACAGACTGGCCACCAGAAAATCTGCGAGACGCCCGCTTATTCCGCTTGAAACCCTTCCTGTGCGCAGATCAGATCCAGACCACCTCGCCGAGAAAGATATAGCCAGCGCCATAGATGGTCTTAATGAGCTGCGGGTTCTTGGGGTCTTCGCGCAGTTTGGTGCGCAGGCGGGAGATGCGGACGTCCATGGCCCGGTCGAAGCTCTCGGACGCCGCGCCGCCGAGGTGCTCTTGCATCTGGGCGCGGCTGATAAGGCGTTTGGGTGCGTCTAGAAAGAGGCGGAGCACTTCACCTTCGGCGTGACTGAAGGGCGTCTGCGTGCCATCCTCGTCCTCCAGCACGTAGCTGTCGAAATGGGCGGTCCAGTTTTTGAACTTGGCGGTGTTTGACGTGCGCGCCACGGTCTTTGCTCCGCGCAGGCGGGCGCGAATGCGCGCGACGACCTCCGCTGGATCGAATGGCTTGCTGATGTAGTCGTCTGCGCCGAGCTCGAGGCCGGTCACGCGGTCTTGCACCTGTGCGCGGCCGGAGATGATGATGACGACCGCGCCCTGTTCGAGCGCGAGGCGGTGCACCAGCGTGAGGCCATCTGTGTCGGGGAGCGACAGATCCACAAGGCAGACATCCGGGGTCCGCTTGGCCAGTGCGGCCTCGAACGCAGCCGCGCGGCCGAAGCTCTGCGTCTCGAAGCCCGCCTCTTGCAGAACTTCCGATAGCAGAGTGCGGATTTCGGGCTCGTCGTCGAGGATGCTCACGAGAGGTTTTGTCATAGGGTGTCCGCCTTTGAGGGGGCGATGAGCGCTGCGAGATCATCTACCGTGAAGGGTTTGCGCAAGACGGGCGCGTGTTTCTGGGCCTCGATGAACAGTGGTGCATCGGGCGGCAGCGAGGTCATCAGCAGGAGGGGAGGGCGGCCCGGCGCAAGACGTTTGGCCAGATCGGTGCCTGTGGCTTCGCCCTCCAGTTGGATATCGCTGAGGATCAGCGCGATCTCGGGCACATCGGCGAGCAGAGCTGTGGCTTCATCGACCGATACCGCTTCGATCACGGAATGGCCCAGCCCCATGAGCATGTCTCGCAGCAGCGCGCGCAGATCGTCACGGTCCTCCACCAGCAGGGCGAGGCCGGTGGTGGGGGGGACGGCGGCGCGGTAGGGCA
Organism: Sulfitobacter sp.; assembly: GCA_024636395.1. GTDB lineage: Bacteria > Pseudomonadota > Alphaproteobacteria > Rhodobacterales > Rhodobacteraceae > JAGXHD01. The sequence goes on along the minus strand of JAGXHD010000030.1, from coordinate 2,947 downwards.
GGCGCAGTGTGACCAAGGCACCGGTGCCGGTATTGGAGAGGTGCAGATCGCCGCCCGCGAGTTTTGTCATGTCGTAGACCATGGACAGGCCGAGGCCGGACCCTTTTGCGCCTTTTGTGGTGAAGAACGGATCGAGCGCGCGCGGGAGCGCCTCTTGCGCAAAGCCGGGGCCAGTATCGCGGACCTGGAATTCGATCCATGTATCATGGACGCGGCGCACGGTAAGGGTGATCTCGCCTGCTGTGCCCATCGCATCGCGGGCATTGAGGATGAGATTGAGGAGTCCGTCCTGCAACATGCCACGGTCCAGCAGGACAGGCCCGAGCGCGCTTGTGTTGAGCGTCAGGGTCATCCCCGTCGGCAGGGTTGGCTCCGCAAGTGTGACGAGATCCTGCATGAGGGTCTGCACGTCCGTAGCGGTCGGCCGCAGGCTGCGGGGATCGGATATTTGGGCGATAGAGCTGAGCAGCGCACCCCCCCGATGGGCGGCGTTGAGCGTCCCCTCGATGAGCGGCGCGGCTTCTGCGGGCAACTGGACGAGGCGGGCTAGCCGGGATTGCAGACCAAGGATTACTGTCAGCAGGTTGGAGAAATCATGGGCGAGGCCGGAGGTGATCTGGGTCGCGAGCGCGCGGCGGCGGGTCTGCTGGAGTGCTGCGCGCGTTTGTGTCTCTTCGGTCACGTCCATCGACAGGATGTAGACCCCGCCGGCCCGGTCTGGCGTGAAAGCGGTGCGGATGCGGCGCGCGCTGGCGGCATCGGTAAATTCCTGAACGGCAGGGGCGCCGCCGTAGGCTGTGGCAAGGGCGTGCAGGATTTTGTCATGGATATCATGGCCTAGCACCTCGCGGATCGGCTGGCCCAGAATATCCGAGGGCCGGTGCGGAATGATCGTGCTGAGGCGCTGATTCGAGTAGGTGTAATGGCCCGTGGGGTCCACATGGGCGATATGCGCGGGCATCATCTCCGTAGTGAGCCGCGCGCGGGCCTCGGAGGCTGTCAGCCGACGCTTGGTCTCCTCCAGCGTGGTGATCATGGCGGCGCGTTCGCGATTGGTCTGGCTGAGAGCTTCGGTATGGGCAAGCAGCTGGTCGCTGAGCGCGTCGGAGCGGGCGCGCAGCAGTGCTTCTTGCGCCTTGGTTGCGGAAATGTCGGTGTAGACGGTTACCCAGCCACCATCCGGTAGTGGCGCCCCCTCGACCGAGATCGTCCGGCCGTTGGCGCGTGTCCGCTCCATATAGTGGGGCTGGAATGCCTTGGCGGTCTGGATGCGCTCGGCGACGAAGGCGGGAATATCGGCGACATCGCCGTACTCGCCGGACGTGGCCAGATGGGTGATGGTGTCGAAGAAGCTTGCGCCGGGTGTCACGAGGGCTTCGGGCAGATTGAACATAGTCTGGAAGGGCGCATTGCAGATCACGAGGCGCAGATCGCGGTCGTAGATCGTCAGGGCCTGCCCGATCAGATTGAGGCCCGCCATTGTCATGGATTTTGTCTGGTCATCGGTGAGCGGCATGGAGCCTAGGTTGCACCGGTATCGCAGAGTGTCAAAGGATCAGTGCTACCTGTTACAATTCGTAAGGATTCTGAAAACATCACGAATAAGTTGACGCACAGAGTAATGCTGCCATGGTCTTGGCACACTGAATCGCGCAAACGCGGTCGGCCTGCTCGAAAAAGCAGGATCTGGGAGGATACAATTTGGCTCTGATCGAATGCCCCGAGGGGCAACCTGCGTCTGTACCGGCGCTGCTGCACCGCAATGCAAAGATGTTTGCGGATGCGCCTGCGTACCGCGAAAAGGAATACGGCATCTGGCAAAGCTGGACTTGGTCGCAAACTCGCGACGAAGTCGAGGCGTTGGCGCTGGGCATGATGGAGATGGGTCTGAACGAGGGCGATTTCGTCTCAATCATCGGGCGCAACCGGCCCCGGCTCTACTGGGCGATGATGGCGGCGGAAATGTGCGGTGCGGTGCCTGTCCCCCTCTATCAGGACGCGAATTCCGAAGAGATGGCCTATGTGATGAACCATTGCGGCGCGCGCTTTGCCGTGGTGGGCGATCAGGAACAGGTCGACAAAATATTGGATGTGAAGGACCAGCTGCCCGAATTCGAGCGGATGATCTATCTCGACCCGCGCGGACTTCGGAAATACGATCATGCAGCGCTCGGCCAGTATATGGAAGTGCAGCAGATGGGCCGCGACACCCGTGACAAGCATATCGCGGCGCTGGAAGCCCGGCAGGCAAAGCTTGATTACGACAGCACGGGCGTGATGCTTTATACTTCCGGCACCACAGGCAAGCCCAAGGGCGTAGTGCTGAGCAATCGCAACATTATCGAGACGGCGAAATCCTCTTCAGAGTTCGATCACCTGCGGCAATCGGATGATATTCTAGCCTATCTGCCGATGGCATGGGTGGGTGATTTCATCTTTTCCGTGGGTCAGGCGATGTGGACGGGGTTTTGCACCAATTGTCCGGAGAGCGCGGACACGATGCACGTGGATCTGCGCGAAATCGGTCCCACCTATTACTTCGCGCCGCCGCGTGTCTTCGAGATGCAGCTCACGAATGTGATGATCCGCATGGAGGATGCGAGCCGTTTGAAGAAATGGCTGTTTGACTATTTCATGGCCCACGCGCGCAAGGTGGGCCCCGCGATCCTCGACGGGAAAGACGTAGGCTCGAGTGACCGGCTGAAGTACCGGCTGGGCGAGATGTTTATCTACGGGCCGCTGAAAAATACGCTGGGGTTCAGCCGCGTGCGCGTGGGCTATACCGCTGGTGAGGCGATCGGACCGGAGATTTTCGATTTCTACCGCTCGCTGGGGATCAACCTCAAGCAGCTCTACGGCTCGACCGAGACGGCGGTGTTCGTCTGCATCCAGCCCGACGGGCAGGTCAAGTCCGACACCGTCGGCCCGGCCGTGCGCGGGGTGGAAG
>JAGXHD010000029.1 GCA_024636395.1 Sulfitobacter sp. | reverse complement strand
GACGTGTACCGTCTACATCGCCAAAGAATGTGCCGTCACCGGATGTATCGATCTCGGACGCCGAAACGTGCATTGCGAAATCGCCGAGGGAGTACAGAACTTCGATACCGTTACGGCTTGCTGCGCCTGCACCGTCGGATGAATACGCGTCACCCCGTGCGTCGTATGCAGTGTAGTCATAACGCAGACCGGTCAGACCGAGGTCGATCGGGTACTGACCTGGCATGAATTCCAGCGCACCGAAGATGTTACCAACAGCAACTTCGAGACCACCGGAGCGTGCGAAGAAACGTACGCCGTTAATGCCTGTGCCGTTGTTGGTGCCTGTGAAAGCGTCACGGGCACCGGTCACACCCAGCTCATCGCCGCGCTCGGCTTGCTGGATACGTGCACGTGCACCGAACGTGATACCGGAGTCGGACTCGGCTGTCGCGTCGATCTGCAGGCGGAAGCGTGAAGTCACGTTTGTCGCGCTGTCACCAACTGCTGGATCTGTATAGATCACACCAAAACGACCGTAGCCGCCGAATGTAACGTCTGCTGCTGCAACGCCGGCTGTCGCGACCAGAGCTGTTGTAGCGAAGAGAACTTTTTTCATGAGTTTTCCCTCAGGTAAGATTCAAAAGGACCTGACCGGGGAATTCCGATCTAGGTATGACATTCTTTTGCGCCGACACTCACCTTTTGGCAAGCGAACCAACAAGCGCCCGAGCAATGTGGCCGGTGATGGTGCAGCTTTGCCACAGTTTGAAATCCGAGGCTCAGGCGCAGACAGTCACCCAGTCCCGCCAGTCCAATCGGAGCCGCGCCAAGAGTTAGGTACATAGACCTTGCCCAGATGCCCTCGCTTGGGTATTGCATAGCAAAACAGTATAAAACGGTGGCAGACATGGCGCGGATGAAAGCTCTTAATATAGCGGCACTGGCGATTGCGCTTGGTGGTTTGGCAGCCTGTAGCGGGTTTGGATCAGCCGCAACAGAGCGGCCCGACCAGTATACGAACTCGACCAATCCCAACAATATCGAGACGAATACAAGCAACACGATCTGGTCCGCCTTCAACAGACGAAGCAACGAAAGCGTCGTTCAGGTAAACAAGTACCTGTGGAGCGCGTCTCTCGAAGTCCTCAATTTCCTGCCGATCCAGTCTGTCGATCCCTTCACCGGCGTTATCGTCACCGGATTTGGAACGCCTCCCGGCGGTGGCAGGGCGTATCGCGCGACGGTCCTGATCGACGATCCCGCTCTCGATGCCCGTTCCCTCAACGTAGCACTTCAGTCCCAGGGCGGTCCTGTAACCAGGGCGACGAGCCTTGCGGTCGAGGATGCGATCTTGTCGCGCGCGCGCGAACTTCGCATCGCGGACAACAAACTCTGAGACCTGCCGCTCCGGTATAGGTATTGTACAGCGCCGGGCTTTGTGAGGATCACATGTCCGGCGTTCTTGCGTAAAAGGCCAGCACCTCCATGACCTCCACCTCCCGTTATACTCCCTCCGAAATCGAAGCCCGCTGGCAAGCCGCCTGGGAGCAGACCGAAATCTTCAAGGCCGTCCGCTCAGCCGACAAGCCGAAGTACTACGTGCTCGAAATGTTCCCATATCCCTCCGGCCGCATCCATATGGGCCATGTCCGCAACTATACGCTGGGCGACGTGATCGCGCGGTACAAGTTGGCGAAGGGCTTTAACGTATTGCACCCGATGGGATGGGATTCGTTCGGCCTCGCTGCTGAGAACGCGGCGATGCAAAAGGGTATCCACCCCGGCGAATGGACCTACAAGAACATCGAGGACATGAAGAGCCAGATGAAGCCGCTGGGCTTCTCGCTCGATTGGTCACGCGAAATCGCGACATGCCACCCTGACTACTACCAGCATCAGCAGGCCATGTTCATCGACATGATCGAGGCCGGGCTGATCTACCGCAAGAACGCTGTGGTGAATTGGGATCCCGTCGATATGACTGTGCTGGCCAACGAGCAGGTCGAGCAGGGGCGCGGCTGGCGCTCGGGCGCTCTGGTCGAGCGGCGCGAGCTCACGCAGTGGTTCTTCAAGATCTCGGATTATTCCGACGAGCTTTTGAGCGCGCTTGATACGCTCGAGAACTGGCCCGCCAAGGTGCGCCTGATGCAGGAAAACTGGATCGGTAAATCGCGCGGGCTGCAATTTGCCTTCTCGACCGTCAACGCGCCCGACGGCCATGACCGGATCGAGGTCTACACCACCCGCCCCGACACTCTGCTGGGCGCAAGCTTTGTGGGCATCTCCCCGGATCATCCGATTGCCAAGCTGTTGGAGCGTGACAACGCCGATATCGCAGAGTTTGTCGCCGAGTGCCGCAAGGGCGGGACTACCGAAGAGGCGATCGAGACCGGCGAAAAGCTGGGCATGGATACTGGTATCCGCGTGCGTCATCCGTTCGATACCGCGCAGGAGTTACCAGTTTATATCGCCAACTTCATTCTGATGGAGTACGGCACCGGCGCGATTTTCGGCTGTCCAGCACACGATCAGCGTGATTTCGATTTCGCGACAAAATATGATTTGCCGATCATCTCGACCTATCTGCCTTCCGAAGACGAGCCGGAAGATCTTGCCGAGGCCTACGTGCCCCCGAAAACAGAAAAGGTCTTCTACAACCGTGGATTCGCGGGTGAGCAGTGGCAAAGCGGCCTTGAGGCGATCGACGCAGCCATCGCCTTTTGCGAATCGCAAGGCGTCGGCCAGGGCGTGACCAAGTTTCGTCTGCGCGACTGGGGCCTGTCACGGCAGCGCTATTGGGGCTGTCCGATTCCCGTCGTGCATTGCGATGCCTGCGGCGTGGTCCCGGAAAAGAAGGAAAACCTGCCCGTCAAGTTACCCGAAGACGTGACCTTCGATATTCCGGGCAACCCGCTCGACCGACACACCGAATGGCGTACGACGCCCTGCCCCACCTGTGGAAAGCCCGCCCAGCGCGAGACGGACACCATGGACACATTCGTCGATTCGTCGTGGTACTATGCCCGATTCACAGCGCCCCATGCCGACACGCCAACGGTGATGGAAGATGCCGAATACTGGATGAACGTCGACCAGTACATCGGCGGCGTCGAGCACGCGATTCTGCATCTGCTCTATGCCCGCTTCTTCGCCCGCGCGATGCAGATCACCGGGCATCTGCCGGAAAGTGCGATTGAGCCATTCGATGCGCTATTCACCCAAGGCATGGTGACACACGCAATCTATAAAACCACCGGCGCCGACGACCGGCCCATTTTCCACTATCCCGAGGAAGTGGACATGCGCGGAGATCGTGCGTTTCTCAAGGAGGGCGGTGCCGAAGTCGACATCATCCCTTCCGCAAAGATGTCGAAGTCCAAGAACAACGTCGTGGACCCGCTCAATATCATCTCCGCTTTCGGTGCGGATACCGCCCGCTGGTTTGTTCTGAGCGATTCGCCCCCCGAACGGGATGTGGAATGGACCGCCTCAGGGGCGGAGGCCGCGTATAAGCATCTTGGCCGTGTCTGGAACATCTCGGACCGCATTGCGGCAATGGATGCTGGCGAAGGCGAAGACGATGCGGACCTGCTGAAACAGATGCACAAGACCACTCATGACGTGACCATGGCGATCGAGAGCTTCGGCTTCAACGCAGCCATCGCGAAGCTTTACGGCTTCACCGCCACACTCCAAAAATCCAAGGCGTCCAAAGCTGCGCAGCGCGAGGCTGTGATGACGCTTGCACAGCTTATGTCGCCCATGACCCCGCATCTGGCGGAGGATATCTGGGCCAATCAAGGCGGCGAGGATCTGATCGCGACTGCACCTTGGCCTATCGCGGATGAAGCAATGCTGAAGGACGATACCGTCACGCTGCCCATTCAGGTCAACGGCAAGCGGCGCGGCGAGATCGACGTGCCCGCCGACATGCCGAAAGATGAGATCGAGACACTGGCCCTTGCCCATCCTTCCGTGATCCGTATCCTCGACGGTGGAACACCCAAGAAGGTGATCGTCGTGCCGGGGCGGATCGTGAATGTCGTTGTATAGCCGCAGAAGCCTCCTCGCCCTGCCGCTGGCGCTTGCCGCCTGCGGGTTCACTCCGGTCTATGGACCGGGCGGCGCAGGCGCACAGCTGCGCGGTCAGGTGCTGGTGCAGGAACCCACGACCCAAGCGGGGTATTTGCTGACGCGCCATCTGGAAACACGATTGGGCCGCAGCGGCGGCGCACCGCGCTACGCGCTTGATCTGGCGATATTCTCAGATGAAGAAGGGCTTGCCGTGAATGCAGCTGGTGACATCACCCGCTTCAATCTGGTGGGCCGCGTGGATTACGTACTGCGCGACAGCACGGACGGTGCGATCGTCACCTCCGGCAAGGTCGAAAATTTTACAGCCTATTCCGCGATCGGCACAACCGTCGCCTCACTCGCCGCTGAGCGGGACGCCATCGAGCGGCTGATGGTGATTCTGGGCGACCAGATCACCGCCCGCCTCTACGCTGCGGATTTGCCTGCATGAAACTAGCACGCCGCGACGGGGCTGGCATCGTGGCCAAACCTCCCCGCGACAAGCTCGGCCTGCTGCTGTACGGCGGCGATGCCATGCGTGTGGCACTCAAACGGCAGGAATATCTCAAGGCGCTGCTGGGCCTGCAAGCCGAAGAGGAAATGCGGCTGACCCGCATCCCGGCGGCAGATCTTCGGCGCGAGCCTGCGCTGCTGATGGACGCGATCAAGGCCATCGGTTTTTTCCCCGGCCCGCGTGCCGCTTTTGTCGAAGGTGCGAATGAATTGGTCGCTCAGATCATCGTCGATACCGTAAAGGATTGGCAGGCAGGCGATGCACAGATCGTGGTGACCGCAGGCGAGCTCAAGAAAACCTCCAAGCTGCTCAAGACCTTCGAAAGCCACCGCGATGCCTACGCATGGGGCATTTTCGATGACCCCCCCGACCGCGCAGAGATCGAGCGGCTCCTTGGTGACGCGAAGCTGCGGACGGAAGGCAGTGCGATGGCAGCCCTTGAGGATCTCGCCCGCAGCCTTGATCCCGGTGACTTCCGGCAGACGCTGGAAAAGCTCTCGCTTTATAAGTTGAGTGATCCGAACACGCCCGTGAACCTTCAGGATATCGCAGCCTGTGCGCCTGCCTCCGTCGAGGCGGTCGTGGACGACATCCTCAATATTGTGGCAGAGAAGAAGTCGGCGATGATCGGCCCGCTTATGCGGCGGCTGCAAAGTCAGGGTGTGAATGCGGTGACGCTCAGCATCATGGCGATGCGCCATTTTCGCACCTTGCACCGCACCGCCTGCAACCCCGGCGCGCCCGTCTGGGGCGTGCGCGACCGCGACCGCGTGATGCGCCAGGCGCGTGACTGGGGCGCGTTCAAGCTCGAAACAGCGCTCGGGATCCTCACCGATACGGACCTGCAATTGCGCTCTGCAGGGCAGACCGCGCCCGCCATGGCGATCATAGAGCGCACATTTATCCGGCTGGCCATGTACGGCGCCAGCTGAGCCAATAGGGAAAGATATGAGATGTATACAGTTATCGGCGGTGTCAAAACCCGCGCTTTTCGCGTCATGTGGATGCTTGAGGAGTTGGGCCAGCCTTATGATCTGATCCCCGCCGCCCCGCAGTCAGCGGAGGCGCGCAAGCACAATCCGTCAGGCAAGGTGCCTGCCCTGTTGGACGGTGACGAGCTGCTAACAGATTCGGTCGCGATCATGCAGTACCTCGCGGACAAACATGGCGCGCTCACAGCACCTGCAGGCACAGCCGCGCGCGCGCGTCAGGATGCGATGCTGTTCTGGCTGATCGACGAGTTCGATGCCGTGCTGTGGGCCACGGCCAAGCACAGCTTTGTCTTTCCCAAAGAACAGCGCGTGCCCCAGATCAAGGACAGCCTGAATGCAGAGTTCGCGCGCAGCGCCAAGGTTCTGACCGAGCGGCTGGATGGACCTTTTTTGATGGGAGATACCATCACGGTGCCGGATCTGCTGGCTGTGCATTGCCTGAATTGGTCCATCGGGGCGGGATTTGCGCCCGTCGACGATCAGCTGGCCGAGTGGGCGTCCGGCCTGCGCAAGCGGGATGCCTTCAAGGCCGTGCGCGCGCGCGAAACGGTTTAGGCCTTGAGCTTGGCTGCCGCACGGTGGCCCGCCCACGCACCTGTCGCAAGGCATCCGGTGATCAGATAGCCACCCGTCGGCGCCTCCCAATCGAGCATTTCGCCGACAGCGTAAGTGCTTGGCAGAGCCTTGATCATCAGCGCATCATCAAGCGCTGCCTCCGTGATACCTCCAGCCGTCGAGATCGCCTCGTCCATCGGCCGCAGCCCGTCATGACGCAGTGGAAGCGCCTTGATCAGCCGCGCCAGCGCGCCCGGCTCCTGCGGCAGCGGCATCGCCATCTCCTGCAAAAGCGCGATTTTCACCGCGTCGAGCTTGAGCGATTTACGGATATGGTTGGTCAGCGTCGCCTTGCCGCGAGACTTGGAAAGTTTCTGCGCCAGCGCCTTCACCGTTAGATCGGGCGCGAGATCAATGAGCAACGGATGCCCTTCGCGCACACCGCGCGACACCGAATAGATCCCGCCACCTTCCATACCACCGCGCGACAGCACCGCCTCCCCACACGAGGCGTAGGGGCCCGACGTCAGCGCGATGCTTTTGACCGCAGATCCCAGATGTTTGCTCATGTAGGGTGACCAAGCCACCGACAAGCCCGCGTTGGCGGGCGCAAAGGGGCGCAACCGCAGTCCCTTGTCCGATAGAATGGAATACCATGCCCCATCCGAGCCCAGCCGTTGCCAACTGGCCCCACCCAGCGCAAGAACTGTCGCATCACTTTCAAGACTCTGAGGGCCGTCCGGCGTATCGAACGCCAGCTTCGCGCCGTCCCAACCTGTCCAGCGCCAGCGCGTGTTGAACGTCACACCTAGCGACGTGAGCCGCGACAGCCACGCACGCAGCAGGGGCGACGCCTTCATCGCAACAGGGAATACGCGGCCTGTGGTGCCGGTGAACAACTCCTGCTTCAGCCCCCGCGCCCACTCCTGCACGGCGTCGGCATCGAAGGCCTCCAGCATCGGAGCGAGCCAGGGCGCAGCCTGCGTGTAGGCGGCATGAAACTCTTGCACGGTCTCGACCTTGGTGAGGTTTAGTCCGGATTTGCCCGCCATCAAAAACTTGCGCCCGACCGAGGGCTTTGCCTCGCATACGGTGACGGATACACCCGCTTGCGCCATGACTTCCGCGGCCATTAGGCCCGCAGGTCCGCCACCGATCACCACGGTCTGTTTCATGCGACCGCCCCTGAGCCCGGCAAAGGGCCGCAGATCGCCGGATTTACATGGACAACGAGTGTTTGAGGACGCTTTGCGAGATCGAAAATCATACCAGCCCCTTGCCGCCACTGTCATTCGTGCCACCCTCATGGCGCAGGCGGGCAGGAGGATCAAGTGGCGCGCACTCTCGACACTCACTCGGCCGTTCCGGTTTGCCCGCTCTGCGACAGGCCCATTCCCGCTGGCGTGCCGCAGAGCGCGCACCATCTCGTGCCTAAATTGAAAGGCGGCAAGGGCGGGCCGACCGTTTTGCTGCACCACATCTGCCACCGCGAGATCCATGCCAGCCTGACGGAGGCTGAGCTGGCGCAGAGCTATAATACTGTGGAGGCGCTGCGCGCGCATCCCAGGCTCGCCAAATTCGCCGCGTGGATCAGCAAGCGTCCGCCCGCGTTTTTGTCGAAAATTCCGGGAGGTATGCGGAAGAGATAAGACTGTGCTATCGCTTGATCAGACGACACACCATCCACAGGAAATCCACCATGCGCACCGCATTCGTTTTCATGTCTCTCCTGCTTCTGGCCGCCTGCGATGTTCCGTTTGTGCCCCTGATATAGGGCATCCTAGCTGCACATTGCCTTAATCTGCTTTGCGATATCGGCCGGGGCTGCGAGCGTGTCGGCACACATCTCCTGAGCCGTCTGCATCAGCACATCCTGTGGCACGATCCGGTCGATCAATCCAAACGCAAGCGCGTCGTCGGCCGGGATTTTCTGACCTGCCATCAGGATCATCTTGGTGCGGGCAGGACCGATGAGGGCCGACATCCGCGCGGGATCGCTGGGCTGGGGCAGAAACGCGTTCTTCATCACAGGATAAAAGAATTTTGCCCCCGGCACGGCGATGCGCAGATCGCAGGCCAGCGCCATACCCATGGCGCCACCGGCCAACGTCCCGTTGAGGGCTGCGATCGTAAGCCCTGGCAACGCTACGATCGCGCCTGACAGCCGCTCCCATAAATCAGACACGGCGAGCCCTTCCCGCGCCGCATCCAGATCTGCACCGGCGCTGAATATCTTGCCACGCCCGGTCAAGACCAGAGCACGCGCATCGCCCGCGCTTTCCATGACCTCGCACAGATCGTTCAGCATATCGGCGGTTAGGGCATTCGCCTTATCGGGCCGGTTAAGGGTAACGGTCCAGATGCTGTCGCTGCGGTCCAGCTCGATCAGGCCGGATCTCATATCAGGCCCACGGCACAGCGGATGGTTTCTTCGCGCAGCGAGATTTCCTCGCCGCAGTATTCGTCCGCCTCTGCACTACACATCCAGAGCAAACACTTGGCAGGCCAATCGGCGGGGATATGTGTATCCCAGTCAAGCTGGCTCACGGGATTGATGCCCGATGCCTTGATCGTCCGCTGCATTTGCGTGGCCACCGTACCGGGTGACAGGCCGATGGCGCGGATGCCGTTTGCAGCTTCCTCCAGATGCAGAGACCGGTTGAGCATGTTGACCGCCGCCTTGGAGGCACAATAGGCGCTCCAGGCCTCGATGGCATTATGCGCAGCACCCGAACTGATCGTGAGGACAGAGCCGCCACCCCCCGCCTTAAGCGCAGGCAGGGCCGCATGAATGCCGTTGAACACGCCCTTTACGTTGATGTCGATCAGCTGGCCCCAACCATCGGGATCGGCATCGCCCAGATGGCTGATGGGATCTACCACACCGGCATTGTTCACCAACACGTCCAACCCGCCGAACACCTGCACCGCCGTGGCCACCGCCGACGACATCTCCGAATACCGCGCCACATTGCACGGGATCGCAATCGCACGCTCCCCGATCTCGCCTGCGAGGGCGGCAATATCGTCCTGCGAGCGCGCAAGCAAAACCACATTCGCGCCGGCATTGGCAAAAACCCGCGCAGTTTCAGCTCCGATGCCACGGCTTGCGCCCGTGATCATTACTGTTTTCGAGGTCATATCCATTTGTATTCTCCGTGATATTGCAGGCTTTCACCCTATGTCAGGCTCAAGGGTAGCGTGCGGATGGCACAGGGGCCAGCCCGCACCTGCACCGGAACGCCGGGCGCAGCTTTCACGCCCCTTGACCCGCCAGACGGATTGACCGACTTTTGCGCGAACCTTTGGATGACGAGGACACCTACATGAAACCAGCCCGCCGATTTATGGCCGCGACCGCCCTGGGCCTGTCGCTGATGGCGACCACAGCCCACGCTGATCTGACTCCGGCGCAGGTCTGGGACGATTGGCGCGCATATCTGGAGGGGTTGGGGTATGACGTTCAGGCGACGCAGTCCAGCGATGGCGGTACGCTTGCGTTGCGCGACATCACCCTCGAGATGGATGGCCCGCGCGCCATGGTCCTGCGCATCGGTGCGCTTGAGTTTGTCGAGAACGGCGACGGAAGCGTGGACATCGTGATGCCAGCACAGCTGCCCCTCACTGTCGATCTTGCGGCGGACGATTTTTCCCCCGCCACGCAGATCGCGCTCGAATACGCGCAGACCGGGCAAAAGATGATCGCCCGGGGCGATCCGAAAGCCATGACCTATGATTATGCGGCAGATACCTTCGCGCTCACGCTGACCTCCCTACTGGTCGACGGTGCAGTGATGGACGCAGATACCGCACGTTTCGGGCTCACCGGGAATGACATCGCCTCGCAAACCAGTGTCCTCGTAGGCGAGAATCGCACCTATGATCAATCCATTCAGACGGGCAATGTCACCTATGATCTGATGTTCAGCCAGCCAGAAAACGTTGAAGCGCTGAGCGTCCAATCCACACTTCAGGCCGTGACATTTGCAGGCACCAGCAGTCTGCCTCTTGCTGGCGTCCCCCAGACGCAGGACATGGCGCCCCTTCTGGCTGCCGGTTTTGCCGTTGACGGCACGTTTGGGACACAGGGCGCGGAAACGCAGGTCGAGATCACGTCCATCGACGGGGTATCCAAAATCAAGACCGGCTCTGCAAGCTCGACCGTGGCTGTAGCGATGGGCCCCGGCGGCCTGCGCTACGGCGTCGATGCGCAACAAGTCCAGATTGGCGCGCAGCTTGCCGGGCTGCCTTTCCCACTGTTCGCGGAAATGGAGCAGTCTGGCTTTAACCTGCGCACACCAGTCGTGAAGTCCGACGAACCGCAGGATTTCAACCTCGCGTTCAATATGACCGATTTCACCATGTCTGATATCATCTGGGCCATGTTTGATCCCACAGGCCAACTGCCGAGGGATCCCGCCGCCGTCGCGCTGGATCTGAGCGGGAAGGCCACGCTGCTGTCTGATCCGCTCGATACGCAGTCGCTGCAAAACTCCGCAGCGCAAGGCGCCTATCCAGCCGAAGTCGAGGCGCTGCGCATTGATCGCCTGACAGTCGATGCCGTTGGCGCAAAGCTCGAAGCGGCGGGCGATGTGACGTTCGACAATACCGACAAAGTGACTCTGCCCGGTTTTCCGAAGCCCGTGGGCACCATCACAATCGACCTTGCCGGAGCGAATGCCCTGCTGGATAAGCTCGTGGCGATGGGTCTGCTCCCGGTCGAACAAGTGATGGGTGCGCGGATGATGATGGGTGTCTTTGCCGTGCCCGGCGATGCGCCCGATACCTTGAAATCAAGGATCGAATTTACGGAAGCCGGAGGCATCTTCGCCAACGGGCAGCGGATTAAATAGGCGCACCCGCATTAATTCACGATGAAAGCGGCCCCAATCGTGGGCCGCTTTTTCTTTTTGGGGCGCGCCCTTGCGGGGATTGCCCTGCGCCGCTACCTCTAAGCCTTGATCAGGAGAGTATGATGACACAAGCCCTTGATGCGCTGGCCGCCCAGATGCTGGACGCTGCAAAGACCGCAGGCGCAGATGCCGCCGACGTCATGGCCGTGCGCGGCACATCGGTGTCCGTGGACGTGCGGACCGGCACGCTGGAAGAAGCGCAGCGCCAGGAAGCGACGGATATCGGGATGCGCGTGTTCATCGGTCGGCGCACCGCGATCGTGTCCGCCTCCGATATCTCCGCGCGAACGCTGTCTGAAATGGCGGAGCGCGCTGTGGCGATGGCCCGCGAAGCGCCGGAGAATCCCTATGCAGGCCTCGCCGACGTGGACCAACTCGCCTCAAGTTGGGACGTGGATGCGCTCGAACTGAACCTGTCTCTTATACACATCT
>JAGXHD010000028.1 GCA_024636395.1 Sulfitobacter sp. | reverse complement strand
GGCGGGTTTGGTTTGGCTTCGGTGGCTGCCGGGGCCACATCGGCGTTGTGCATCGATGGCTCCGCACCCGCGCTCGCGCTTGCCGAAGAGGGGGCTGCAGCGATGGGCGTCTCCGACAAAGTGAGCATCCGCCAAGGCGATGCGTTCGACGTGCTGACCGCCTTGCGCGCCGAGGGCGCTGAATTTGATTTGATCATCTGTGATCCGCCCGCTTTCGCACCAGCAAAACCCGCACTCGAAGCGGGCCTGCGCGCCTACGAGCGGATCGCACGACTAGCGGCGCCGCTGGTGGCTGAAGGTGGCATTCTGGGATTGTGTTCATGTTCGCACGCCGCAGATCTGACAGCGTTCCGTGGGGCATCGGTGCGCGGGATCGGCCGTGCGGGGCGGCGTCCTGCGCTGATCCACACGGGGTTTGCAGGCGCGGACCATCCGCAGTTGCCGCAACTGGCCGAGAGCGGCTATCTCAAATCGCTGTTTTTCCACTTATAACCCGATGAATATGCTGCTCGACGCCTGTGTGATCTATCCCACCGTGATGCGGGAGATGTTGCTTGGCGTCGCTGCCACCGGCGCCTACACACCGCTGTGGTCGGCGCGTATTCTGGAGGAATGGGCGCTGGCAGCGCGCAAGCTGGGACCGCAGGGCGAAGCGCAGGCGCGCGGCGAGGTGGCGATGGTGCAGGCGGCGTGGCCTGCCGCGAGCATTCCCCCTCATGCCGGGCTGGAAGCGCGGCTTTGGCTGCCCGATGGCAATGACATCCATGTATTGGCGGCCGCGATCAGCGGCAACGCGGACGGGATCATCACGATGAACGCAAAGGATTTTCCACGCGGTATCCTGGCCGAGGAAGGGCTGAGCCGGAATGATCCCGATGCGTTTTTGCTCGGCCATTTCCATGCTGCACCTGAAGTGGTCATAGATGTGGCGCAAGCTGTGGTGGCCGAGGCGCGCAGGCTGTCGGGCGAGGATTGGAACATGCGATCTTTGATGAAAAAAGCGCGAATGCCACGTCTGGGCAAAGCGCTCACATCTTAAGTCTTTGCATTAGCTTCGCGCAATAAGACTTTGAATTAAGTGTCCCATTTTAACTGCATCTTGGTTAAAGCCGCGATACGCTCGTCGGTCTTGGGGTGGGTCATCAGCCACGCAGGCGCACGGCCCCCTCCCGCCTTTGTGAGGGCGTCAAGTTTGCGGAACAGTGATATCTGCGGGTCGATCCCGATGCCAGCTTTGGTCAGCAGGGCGGCGGCATAGGCATCCGCCTCAAACTCGTCGCTGCGCGAGAGTTTCGCCGCCAGCAGCGAGGTCAGCATACTCGCGATCCAGATGCCTATGCCGGGGATGAAGCGGCTCAGCACCATGCCGAGGGCCGCGCGCATCGCGTTCTGGCCGGAAAAGTCGATCATGCGGCGGCGCGAGTGGCCCAAGGCGACATGGCCCAGTTCATGAGCAATAACGGACGCCAGCTCCTCCGCCGTCACCTCGCCCGCGCGAAATTTGTTGTAGAATCCGCGGGTGATGAAGATGCGTCCATCTGGAGCGGCCAGACCGTTGACCGGCTCGATCTCATAGATGTGCACGTTGATGCGGGGGATTTCCAGCGCTTTTGCCATTTGCTTGCTCATCGCTACGAGTTTTGGATCGGCCAAGACGGTCGATTGCTCGTCAAGCTCACGCCCCGTACGCCATACCGAAAAGCGGTACATGACAAGGCCGTAGAGTACTGCAAGCAGAATGGGGAGAATTTTTATCATAAGTGTAATATGGAGGCAGCGGTGACTGAGGCAAGGGGCTTGATGGTCGCGGGCGCTGGACGCCTGGCACGAAAAAAGCGCGGGCTGCTGCCGCGCTTTTTCTGCTGGTACTGCGGACATTGGCGCCTTGGGAAGCTAGACCAATTTCGCGTCCATTGTGATCTCTGCTGTCAGCAGCTTGGAGATCGGGCAGTTTTCCTTTGCGGCCGTCGTCGCCTCCTCGAACTGCGCCGGTGTGGCGCCGGGAATGCTGGCGGTTACGTCTAGATGTACTTTCGTGACCGCAAAGCCGCCGTCTTTTTCTTCGAGATGGACTGTCGCCTTGGTGTCGATGCTATCTGCTACAAGATCGTGACCTTCGAGGATCATCGAAAGTGCCATCGAGTAGCAGGATGCGTGCGCGGCACCGATGAGTTCTTCGGGGTTGGTACCTTTGCCATCCTCAAAACGGGTGTTGAAGCCATAGGGCTGGTCTTTCAATACCTGTGTCTCGGTAGAAACTGAGCCTTTGCCCTTTTTCAGGTTGCCTTCCCAATGTGCGGAGCCGGATTTCTTGATCGCCATGATGTTTCCTTCCATCAAATCTAAATTCACGGACAAACGCGTAAGATCGCGGGTCGTTCCATAGACTTGGCGTCACAACACTATCTGGTGAGGGTTTTCATGCCGCGAGACAACCCTTCGAGGGTCATTGGGACCATCGCGTCCTGCCCGAAGATCTCCTGCACCATCGTGATCGACTGGGTGTAGGACCAGTATTTCTCTGGGATGGGATTTATCCAGAGGTTTGATTTCCACTGCTCGCGCGCGCGGTTGAGCCAGACGGAGCCGGCCTCGGGGTTCCAGTGCTCGTTCGCACCGCCCGGATAGGCGATCTCATAGGGGGACATGCTGGCGTCGCCCACGAAAATGCAGCGGTAATCGGGG
Organism: Sulfitobacter sp.; assembly: GCA_024636395.1. Lineage (GTDB taxonomy): Bacteria > Pseudomonadota > Alphaproteobacteria > Rhodobacterales > Rhodobacteraceae > JAGXHD01. The sequence goes on along the minus strand of JAGXHD010000028.1, from coordinate 3,160 downwards.
CCGTAGGTGCGCAGGATTTCGTGGGTGGGGGTTTGCGCATCCCAGCGGCGCCGGTTGTCACGCCACACGCCCTCGTAGAGACAGTTGTGGAAGTAGAAATACTCCATGTGCTTGAATTCCGACCGCGCGGCGGAGAAAAGCTCCTCGACCACTTTGATGTGCGGATCCATGGAGCCGCCCACGTCGAGAAAAAGCAAAACCTTCACCGCATTGCGCCGCTCGGGTCGGGTTTTCACGTCGAGGTAGCCATGCTCGGCGGTGGAGCGGATGGTGCCGTTCAGGTCCAGCTCCTCCTGTGCGCCATCGCGTGCCCAACGGCGCAGCCGCTTGAGCGCCACCTTGATGTTGCGGGTGCCAAGCTCCACGCTATCGTCGAGATTGCGGAATTCGCGTTTATCCCAGACCTTCACAGCCTTGCCGTGGCGACCTTCCTTCTGGCCGATGCGCACGCCCTCGGGATTGTAGCCATAGGCGCCGAAGGGGGAAGTGCCGCCCGTGCCGACCCATTTGCTGCCGCCCTCATGGCGCTTTTGCTGCTCCTTGAGACGTTCCTTGAGCGTCTCCATCAGCTTCTCGAAGCCGCCCATGGCCTCGATCTCGGCTTTTTCAGCGTCTGTGAGGTGCTTTTCGGACATCTTGCGCAGCCATTCCTCGGGAATGTCGACTGCGTCGAGCACTTGCTCAGCGGTGATGCTTTCCAGCCCCGAGAAAGACGCAGCGAAGGCCTGATCGAACTTGTCGATGTTGCGCTCGTCCTTAACCATGCTGACGCGTGCCAAATAGTAGAAGGCCTCGACATCGTAGGTCGCAAGGCCTGCGGACATGCCATCTAGAAACGCCAAGAATTCCCGCATTGAAACGGGAACCTTATGGGCGCGCAGCTGCTCAAAGAAGGGCAGGAACATCAGCTTGCCAGCCGGTCGATGATGACGGTCAGGAACATGCCGACGATCAGAAAGGCCATCGCGTAGCCAACGGCGTATTGGGCGATATCCTTGCGGTTTCCGCGGCGTTTTCTGGCGGTCAACCCGCCGATTATCGCCCCCAGTATCGCAAGCCCGATTACTATCATTCCATCACCCTTCGTGTTCGCGGGCTATCCTTTGAGCGGGTTCAGGGATGCAATTTCGCGCAGCTTGGCCCGCACGGCCCAATCAGAGCCAAATCCGTACCGCGCCCATCCCAGACTGTCCAGCCGTACTGCCTTGGCCTCGGAGGCGCGATTTTCCAGATCCAGCGCCTCGGCACGTAGCAGCAGGAGCGTGGAAAGCAAGGCGGCGTTCTCGCTCTGCCGGGCCGTCTCGATGTGCGGGGCGATCAGCTGCAGGGCGTGGGCGCCTTCGCCCTTGCTGATGGCGTAGGCCGACAGCTGGGTGGCGACATAGGCCAGATGCAGATCGGTACCGGGGGTGGTCGCATAGTAGGTTTGAGCCAATGCATAGTGCTGCTGGGCGATCTGCGGATCGCTGCGTTGCAGGACCCGGCCCATTGCATAATGCGCGAAGGCGCGGCGCTGATCCTGCCAGCCCATGGCTGTTGCGATGCGCAGGGCCTCGGTGGCGCCCTTGCGCCGCTGCGGCTCGGATGTGGCGGGGCCAAGTGCGCTTTCGATCGCCTGCTTCCATTGGATTGGCGTGCGGGTCGAGAACTTTGCGGGGATGCTTTCACCTCGTGGGTTAATCTGGCGAAGGATATGGGGCAGGGTGGCTGCCACCTGACCGCGCGTCATGCCGTTGTGCAGCATGGGCGAGTAATAGGCCCGAAGGATCATCATGTCGAAGCCGGTCAGGACCGTGTGCACATTGTCGTCGTTAAAAACGGAATCGGGCAGACGGTAGAGATCGTTCAGCGGACCCAGCGCCTGCGCCAGTTCTTCGTGCAGGCAGTCGCGGACTTCCTGCGGGCTGACGTCGTTGGGCAGGAAAATCGCCAGCTTCTCGCGCGAACGGAGCTGGGACCAGTTGGCGCTCTTGGTTCTACGCGTGCGGCGGTACTCTTCCATGTTGCTAGCGTTGGGCGCGACGAAGCAGGCAGCCTGGGGCAGTACCTTGCGGATCTCCGAGCGTGGCACCGCATTGATTGTGATGTTTGCGGCGCGCCCGCTGACTTGGGTGATGTTGATCTGCGCCTCACTGCGCAGACGGCCGATCAACCGCGTCAGATCGTATTGCAGCGACGAGGGCTGATTTCCTGTGACGGTAACCGTGATGGGACCCTCGAACCGGGTGAACACGGGCAACTCGCGCCCGCTTTCGAGCTTGAACGACAGATCAATGAAATCGAGCGCCAGATCATTGTTAGCGCGTAGGGGCGCAAAATGCGATCCGGATGAAAAAACCTTGACCGAAGGGAGTGCGCCGCTGTCGGAGACCGTCATCAGGCGTGATACATCTCCCCCCGATGTGGGGGTACAGGCATTCAAAGCCATTGCAAGCACGAGGGCGATCCGCGACCTCATGTCGGGCTGCCCATCGGAGAAAATTTTATGGAAAGTGTCGAAAAGCGCGCAACCTCTGCGCGCACCGGTGGTGCGATCTGGATACTCATACTCTGCCTGCCTGCCCTTTTGAGCTTCAATTGGAGATGTTTTTGCCTCTCAACCTGTCTTCGGTAGGGAGCAATTAAGGCAAAATCAGGGCAATTTTTATGGAATGAGGCAAACCTTAGGTTGTAGAGGTAAAAAAACCACAATTGAAACAATGCGGTGGAGGCCCCTAAGCACCGTATGTCTGGATAGCAAGATAGAGCATACCGGCGAAAACCAGCACCGCATCCGTCAGGCCGTAGCCTGCGATCTCCTTCCAACTGAGGCTACGCCGCAGAGCGATGTAGCGTGTCCAAAGCACGAAGAGCGCAGTGTGTGCGATGAGAAAGATGTACGTAAGTGCGGCGCCGAGCAGATCGGCGGAAGCGATCAGCGCGATGTAGCTGCCGAATACTACGACCGTCGCGAGCACGAAGCCCGCAACGATCAAAGAGGAGGTGCGCAGAACCTTACCGACCGCCGCGCGCCATGAAGGCGAGGCGCTCGAAAAGGTGAACGTCCTGCTCATTCTTCAGCAGCGCGCCCACCAGCGGTGGCACGGCCACCTTGTCGTCCTGGCTTTGCAGGGCTTCTAGGGAAATGTCTTCGGCCACCAGCAGCTTCAGCCAGTCCAGC
>JAGXHD010000027.1 GCA_024636395.1 Sulfitobacter sp. | reverse complement strand
GTGCTGCAGCGTATGTCTAAGCGTCCGATAATGCAAGATTACTGGACATATCTATGATCGACAGGCTGGGGCGGTTTTTGTTTATTATGATAGCCTAAAGCGCCGCCGTGAGATGGGGTTAAGGCGAAGCGAACCAACACGGTTTGCGGAGACCCCCCCAAAATTTTTGACAGCAAGCGCGAAAGGAATTCATAATTTTGCGTTGATTTCGCCCAATTCCTGCCGTGCTGTATATTCAAAACCAACCTTCTGGAGATCGACCCCGAATGTCGGGGGCGCTTACAGAAGGATCGAGCTCATGTCTGCTTCTATCTTGCGCGTTTTACTGCCCCTCGCAATTTTCGGCGCGCTCGCCAATCCGACCCTTGCAAACTCGGACATCTGTAAGAATGTCGATGACGCCCTGGCACTTTGCGGCGCTGAATGGCGCGAGCTGCCAGCTGACCATCCTGCTGGTATCAGCGTCTGGACAGACGGCACCGCAACCGGTAAAATCATCGTGCAGCTCAGCACACTTACAGAACAGATCACTGCTGAAGATGTGCTCGATATGGCGGTCAAAAGCGTGGTGGCCTCACTGCCCGATGGAGTAGGGCTTACGGTTGAGAATGGGGATGTGCAGGCCGTCGGCGGTGGCCTTTTTGCGACCATTTCCTATGTCGCGGAATACGCACACCAGGACATGCATTTCCGACATACAATCCTGGTAGAAGATGCACACATCATTCAAATCATGACCGCGGCAGGCGAGGCGGACATCGATACCCACAACCAGCGGCTGATGTCAGCCCTCTCTTTCAGCAAGGCTGGAACAACGCTCTAAAAGAAATGGACTTACTCTGTGAGAATGGACACTCACCCTGGTTTCGGGTTGCTCGATCGAAACACGAGCAACCAAAGAAACCGGTCCGAACACAACCCGGTAGAACCTTAGCCCCGATGGAGCGGCAGGATTGTAGGCATAGCTGACCAACACGCTCTGTGGACACCTTCTATTCTTTAAAGGGTACCAGAGAAATGCCTGCAGGATGGTGGTGCGCGGCGTTGTTGCGCAACTCCGGCCTGAGGCGTGACTGCCCCTTTCCCCACTGACGTCATGCCACGCGGATCATCTCGGCGGTGCCGAGGGCGTTGAAGCGGTTCATGAGGGCGATGCGGATGTGGATTTCGGCGGTTTGTCTGTCGGGGTCTCGTGCCATGATGCGCTCGGCGAAGGATTTCAAGCAGCGCATCCTCGACTCTATGCGGCTGCGGGAGTGGTATCCCCCCAGCGTTTCCAGAATGCCCGACTATAGTGCCGTGTCGCGCGCAATGTCTCGTTTCTGACGCGTGCGGCCGGGCAGTCGTCTTTCCACAGGCGTCCGTTCCTGTGGATCGGGATGATCGCGGTGCCCAGCCGGTCGACGATGGCCTTGTGGCAGCGGCGCGTGTCATAGGCGCCGTCGGCTGTGACGGTGCCGATCTGCTCGTCCGCCGGGATCTGCCCGAGCAGATCGGGCAGCACGGGGCTATCGCCGTCGCGGCTTGGGGTGAATTCCACGGCGCGGATGTCGGATGTGGCCGGGTCCATGGCGAGATGGACCTTGCGCCACTGGTGGCGGCCCTGCACCCCGTGCTTGCGCGCCTGCCATTCGCCATCGCCGAGGAACTTAATACCGGTGCTGTCGACGAGCAGGTTCAGCGGCCCGTCGGCGCGGCGATAGGGGATCTGCACGGCTAAGGTCTTCTGCCTGCGGCACAGGGTAGAAAAGTCGGGCACCGGCCAGTCCAGCCCCGCCAGTTTCAGTAGGCTCGCCACCATCCCGGCGGTCTGTCTGAGCGGCAGCTTGAATAGTATCTTGATCGACAAACAGAACTGTATGGCCGCATCGGAAAAGACCGGCGGACGTCCAGGCCGCCCGTCATGCGGCGCGCGTCAGGTCATGTCCTTGTCGATCCAGATCAGCAGGGACCCCCGCTTGCGCAGCGACGCGTTGTAGCTGGACCAATTTGTCGTGCGGTAGCGGGCGGGTGATGGCTTGCTCATGCGGCACGTCTAACGGCATGGATTCACAAAGTGAATCCTCCGTCGTCAGACTTTTGCAACAACGCCGTGGCAATGTATCTTGAGAGTGAATTTAATCGAACCTTCTGTGCCAACACCGGAAACGCTCCTCGCCCGGTGACCCCACTTCGCGAGATGAACACAGAATATGACAGCTGGGATGCTCACCTCATCCGGGCAGCTGAAATCATTGGCATTCCGCCCTGCCTCGATAGTTGATGACTTCGTGCCAAACCTCTTAGTGTAAAAGGACGTTCTCCGAGGTGGGCCGCGAGGCCGCTCAAGATTGACAGATTTTCGCAAAAGTGGAGCCATAACTTTTGTCCGTAAGACGGCAATGTATTCTTTGGGGGAGCCGTAGATCTCTCCCTTTTCCACTTTCCCCATTATATCAGCGATGATGCGGGGTGTCTCCCCAAGGAGGCTTTGGCTCTGCATGAAAGCACGCTGCCCCAAGCCAAACAGGAGGGCAACACCGATGTGCTGCGAAGCCGCAGGGCAACCAGACGGCAAACTGAGATGGTTATCTGCGAATATATCAATGGCTTCTATAATCCACGCCGACGCCTTTCAGCACTGGACTGGAAAAGCCCGGTCGCTTGTGGCGGGTGGTGGCTTAAACGAGCACCTGGGGCGGCACGACAACGTGACGTGGCCAGACGGCGGCGAGATAGCTGTTACAGCTTCCTCTTCCTTCTTTGCGAAGGCGCCCTGTGCCTGTAACAATAACAGGAGCCCGGCGGCAGCATCGAAAGAGCCCTGTGATACCGCCTCTGTCCAATTATCCACTGGAGAACAAGCTGCAGTCGTAAAGCCGCCGAGCCTGCTTGCGAAGTTGTTTTTCGAGGATGATCAGATTGCGCGATAATTTCAGGGGAACGCTACTCGCAACTCCGGCGTTAAGCAGCACGCATGTCGCGTGCACCTGTTAGACGCAACGAACTCCACCTTTCAGACAAAGGATCATCTCATGTTCAAGATCATTTTGGCGCTTATCATCTTCGGCGGCATGCTTACAGTTTCAGTCACGGGCTTCTTGAAGTCGAACAAAGAAGCGGAGAGCAACGATGCTTCAGGTTCGCACCCTCAATCCGCTCTGGGTTACCGTCGCCCGAGTGCTTAAGTTCATGAGGTGAAGGCGTACTCAGGCACCCCAAATCTGCTCTTTCCCGAGTGTACCGCATCCAATTTCACTGGTCGCACAGCTTTTCGTGACTAATCACAAGAGCGTGTCGCACACAGATCTTGTAGCTTAACATACAGATTTCAGAACATGGAGGCAGTTGGGACTGCTGCATTAGTTGATGTATTTTACCAGGTTCGGGTTTTCGAGGTGGGTGACCGCCTGCGCGACGGCGGGTTTTGATCATGACGGCGTGGCAGCAAGTCTGCCCGTCGTGGAATACAGCCGGGAGTTTCAGGCGCGGACGGCCGAGGAATTGGCGATGCTGCCGGACGGATCGGCCGTCGTCGAGATGATGGTCGACTATACAGTATTACGGTAACAAGTGCGTATCTGCAGATAAAGTGGGTCCGTTTCCCGGTATTCAGATCGATCTGCAGAGCATCGATCACTCAGAATGCTATATGTCAAATTCGCCAACTTCAAGCTGCCTACCGTTGGAGCGGAGCCATGCTGCAAGAAGTTCGACCTTTGCTGCCAATTGGCCAGTCTTGCGCAGTGAACACTCCCACACCGTTGCGACCCGCCATCCTGCCTCTAACAACTGGCCCTGCGCGCGCGAAGCCTATGGGCTTGGGACAACGTCGCTGCGCGCCGAGGCGCTGAACACGCGAAACATACAGATGCCTATGGGCAGGACGTGGCATGTGTCGAATGTTACAACCTGCCGAGTGGCTTTGACCTGCCAGCGTCAGAGTACACTGCCTCCTCCAAAGAACGACAAAGCTAAAAGATGCTTGATCGGGAAACGAAAACGACTGATTGTGAACGTATACGACACGCCGTTTGGGGCTTGTCGCGTTACGGGCACAAGCGGTGCTGCAAAAAGTCTCTCTGGTTAAAAAAAAGGACGCCCAATGCGGACCCTCACCAAGACGCTGGCTCTGGTGGCAAGCTTTGGCGCGACGACGCCCTTAGCAGCGCAAGATCTAGGCGACGTGATCGGCGGGTTCGCTGAATCACTGCTTCAGCAGGAAGTGGACCGCAGCGCCTATATCGCTGCGCAGAATGCCAATAGCGTCGCTGCGTATCGCGACTATCTGGCAAAGTTTCCTCAGGGCAACTATCGCACCAATGCCGAAAATGCCCTCGCGCGATTGGGCACACCGGTGGAGGATATGCCGGCATCAGCGGCGCAAATCGAAGCGCGTCTGGGCATTTCCCTTGCGCAGCGCGCGGCAGTTCAGCGGGAGCTGACGCGGCAGGGTTATAACACCTATGGCGTCGATGGTGCATGGGGCCGCAATACTCGAAATGCCATTTCCACCTGGCAGCGAGACCGGGGTGATGAGGTCACAAGCTATGTCACGGAATCACAGTTGCGGCTGTTGGCGCAAAGCACGGTGGTGACGCCGCCCGCTGTGAACCCGCCTCAGGCTGATCTAACGGCGGCGCAGGCCGAGGGCGAACTGCGTCTGACGCGCGCACAGCGGACCACGATCCAGCGCCAGCTGACGGCTTTGGGTTATGATGCAGGCGTTGCCGATGGGCTTTGGGGCACTGGCACACGGACTGCGATTTCCGCCTGGCAGCGAGCGAACCGCTTGGCGCAGTCTGGCTATGTGACGGCGGCGCAGGTCCAGTTGATTGCCCGTCAGGCGCAGACCGCAAACCCTGCGGCAGACAATACCGCCAGCGGCCCGGCGCTGGAAGAAAGCTTTCTCGACCTGACGCGTGCCGAGCGGGTGGACACGCAGCGTCGCCTAAGGCAGCTAGGGTACGACTACGTGCGCACGGACGGGGTGTTCGGCACCAGCACCCGGCGCGCTATTGCCGAGTGGCAGGCGGACGTGGGTGAGACGGCGACGGGGTATCTGACGGCCGATCAGGTCAGGTTGATCCGCGTGGAAACGGGCGGGTAGGGCTTGACCCGGCACTTGCGCTGATGAGGCCGTGTGGTGTCAAACATCAGAAACCTATTGCGTCGAGTTGGAGAATAAACCGTGACTTAGGGTCAAGAAAAACGCGTTCAAAACTCCTTATTATTTTCTGATTTGTGGTCCCCTAGTATCTGTTGCGGAATCGTCTTGAATCGCCATCCTCGACATGTTCGCGGATGGCAATAATGTTTTGGGTCGCTTCCGCCAATCGGTCATCGGTCAGCGATCTTTCAAACTTTTTCATCCATTTGTACTGCCTCCTGATAGCATTTCCAAAAGCCTTCCTCCCACGTTTGGCCATGGATCGGCCATAATCCGCTGCTACGGTGATCCACGCAGGTGATCCATCAAGTCATGGATTGTCCGGGCGAAACACTTTTCCTGGAGCCGCGCCATGACCAATCGTCGTAACATCCTAGCCTTTGGAGCCTCTTTGCTGGCCTTGAGCGCGACGGGGGCTCTGGCGCAGAACCTGCCCGCCCGGGAGGATCTCGACACCCTGCGCCCGCAGATCGCGCCCCACGAGGTGGACTTCAACGCGTACCTTCCCGCAGGCGAGATCCACGTCATGCCCGCCGAGTTCGCTCTCTACTTCACGCTCGTAGGCGGGCGGGCCGTCCGTTACTCCTGCGGCATCGGCAAGGAGGGCCTCTACGAGGCTGGCACCTTCGTGATGCAGTACAAGAAGGAGTGGCCGACCTGGACGCCCACCCCGGACATGGTGGAGCGCGACCCGGAAAGGTATGGCCAGTACGCCGAAGACGGCATGCCCGGCGGCCCCGACAATCCCCTGGGCGCAAGGGCGCTTTACCTGTTCACCGCGGATGACCAGGACACTTACCTGCGCATCCATGGCACCAACGAGCCTGACACCATCGGCCAAGCTGTCTCCAACGGCTGCGCTCGGCTGATGAACGACGACATAGCCGATCTCTTCGACCGCGTGGCCGAAGGAGCCAAGGTCGTCCTGCATCCTCAGGCCAACGCGTCTTCGTAACCGTCTGCCGCTGATCTTCCCATGGCCGGAATCGATCCCGGCGGCCGGCT
>JAGXHD010000026.1 GCA_024636395.1 Sulfitobacter sp. | reverse complement strand
AGATGTGTATAAGAGACAGACGTTTTTTACGCCGCGTGTGAGCCAATCCTCATTTTTGAGCACCGCGATGATGATCTCCGCAATACCCAGCGTCGCGATGGCGAGGTAGTCTGAGCGCAGTCCAAGCGCTGCCTTGCCGATGAGCCACGCAGCACCCGCCGCAAAAAGCCCGCCCACAGGCCACGCAATCAGCATGATCAGCCCGTTGTCGCGGTAGGTGTCCTCGGAACCTGGGTTGAGGCCACCGAGGTAGCCTGTCGCGGCTGGATTGACGCTTTCGATCAGCGCGACACTGGGATCCAGAAGACCGCGGAACACGAAAAAGCCGAAGATGAGAATTGCAGTAATTGCCAGATTGCGGTTGCGTCCCGGCACCATCCGTTTGAAAGCGAGAACAGCCGCAATTATCGTGGCAGCCCCCAATAGCAAGGCGAGGATCACGCCCGGCCCGCCTGCGCTGAACGCCCCCGGCGTCGCGGGCATGCCCACCAGAACGGCCGCTAGCCCGCCGAGTGCTACGAATCCCATCACCCCGACGTTAAAGAGCCCCGCGAAACCCCATTGCAGGTTAACCCCCAGCGCCATAACTGCCGAGATCAGCCCCATGTTGAGAATAAACATCGCGTTGTTCCAGCCCTGAAAGAACCCCGAGATGATGATCAGCGTAAAGACCAGCGCAAAGAGCAACGTGTTTTTAACGGTATCGGTCATGTTGTGGATTGCCCTTTGAAGAGGCCCGTGGGCTTGAACAGCAGTACGATCAGCAAGATCACGAAGCTCACCGCAAATTTATAGTCGGTCGACATCAACTGGACGAGGCCAGAAGGCTCCAGCGCTTCGGGTAGCAGATATTCCAGAACTTTCTTCCAGGCATAGGTGATCGTCACTTCGGAAAAGGCGATGACGAAGCCGCCGGCAATCGCGCCCAGCGGGCTGCCGATGCCACCGACGACCGCAGAGGCGAAGATCGGCAACAGAAGCTGGAAGTAGGTGAAGGGCTTGAAGGATTTATCCAGGCCGTACAGCGTACCGGCGATGGTGGCGAGGGCGGCAACGATGATCCATGTCATCATCACGACACGCTCGGGGTTGATGCCCGACAGCAAGGCCAGATCCTCGTTGTCCGAGTAGGCGCGCATGGATTTACCCGCCCGCGTCTTGTTGAGAAACCAGAACAGCAGCGCTACCACAACAATCGCAGTCACCACGGTGATGACTTGCGTCGTACGAATGCCCAGCCCTTCTTCCAGCCCGGTCATCTCCTTGAAATCGCGTGCCGAAATGATGAAGCGCGGCCCGTCCGAGAAACTTTGATCATCCGGTCCGATGATGAAGCGCGTGATCCCGTTCATGATGAACATCACGCCCATCGATACGATCACGAGGATCACCGGCTTGGCTTTTTGTTCACGGTAGAAGCGATACACCGTGCGGTCGGTGACCAGCACGAGTGCGACACAGCCCAATATCCCGAAGGGCAGGGCGATCAGCGCGGTGGGCAAAGGCCCTAGGCTCATGCCCGCGCCCTGCATCCACCACGTCACAAGAATGACGATCATCGTGCCGAAGGCCATCGTGTCGCCATGCGCGAAATTCGAGAACCGCAGGATTGAGTAGACCAGCGTGACCCCCAGCGCCCCGATGGCGAGCTGGCTGCCGTAAGCGATGCCGGGTACGAGGACGTAGTTGGCCAGAGCGACGATTGCGTTAAGAAAATCCATAGTCCGTTATCCTCTCGCTGGAGCGCATTGGCCGACAAAGTGCATGAAGGTGCGCCCGTCCGTGAAGGTAACCTGCCACAGCGCCTCGCCCTGAGGTGATACGGTGATAACCTCGCGGGAGACCTCCGTGTTGAACGCATATTCCGCCGATCCATTCGCCCTGAGTGACACTTTTGCCGCGTAATCTCTGCGGGTCGGATGCACGGCGACAGTCGCACGTGATTTCCGGGTATGAACAGTAATCGGCAGATTGATTGCAAACGTGCCTTCGGGGGACGTGTGCCGCTCGAACAGGCAGTTCCGCTGCTCCGCGAAGGCCGGACTTGCACTCACCGCCAGAGCGAGCACGCTATATCCCAAGGTCTGTTTCATCATGCGCTTAGCCTCCCAGAAACGATTTGCGCACTTCCGGATCGGCCAGCAATTCCTTACCCGTTCCCGTAAACGCGTTGCGCCCGGTCACCAGCACATAGCCCTTGTCGGCAATCTCCAGGGCCTGTCTGGCGTTCTGCTCAACCATCAGGATCGGGATCCCCGTGCGGGCGACCTCGATGATGCGGTCGAAGAGTTCGTCCATCACGATCGGCGACACGCCAGCCGTTGGCTCGTCGAGCATCAGCACTTTGGGCTTGGTCATCAACGCCCGGCCCACCGCTACCTGCTGGCGCTGCCCGCCCGATAGCTCTCCCGCGGCCTGATACCGTTTCTCCTTCAGGATCGGAAAAAGATCGTAGATTTGCGCAATTGTGTCGCGGTAGTCATCGCGCCGGATAAACGCACCCATCTCGAGGTTTTCCTCAACCGTCATCGAGGTAAAGATGTTTGAGGTCTGCGGCACGAAGCCCATGCCCTTGGCCACTCGGGCCTGCGGGCTGAGGTTGGTGATGTCCTCTCCATCAAGCTTGACTGAGCCCGAGCGCACATCAAGCATTCCGAAGACCGCCTTCATCGCGGTGGATTTGCCCGCACCGTTGGGCCCCACGATCACGGCGATCTCGCCGCGCTCTACCGCAATCGTGCATTCATGCAAAATATCCGGCCCTTTTCCGTAGCCGCCGGTCATCGTATCGCCGATCAGAAATGGTCCACCCGGCGCCGCATGGCTTTTCCCGCTGGCCTTGGGCATAATCGAGCCTAGCCCCTTGGGATTGCCCACCGACAGATCCTTGTTGCCACGATCACCGTATGGATCACTCATGTGCACTCCTCCGGTCGACGGCGCGTTTCTTCATTTTTCCCGAAAACTCCGGGGTTCGGGGCAGCGGCCCGAGACGCTGCATTGCGCGCGCCCGCTGATAAGACTTCGTTCACGCGCCCACCTGCTCTTTGTTCTTCAGGCCTGTGCCCAGATAGGCTTCGATCACCTGCTCGTTTGCCTTGATCTCGGGCAGGGTGCCCGTCGCCAGCACGCGGCCCTCCGCCATGCAAATCACGGGGTCGCACAGGCGTCCAATGAAATCCATATCGTGTTCGATCACCACGAAAGTATAGCCGCGCTCCTTGTTGAGCCGCAAAATCGCGTCGCCGATGGTGTTCAGCAGCGTGCGGTTCACGCCTGCGCCTACTTCGTCGAGGAATACGATTTTAGCATCCACCATCATGGTGCGGCCCAGCTCCAGCAGCTTTTTCTGTCCGCCCGAGATTTGGCCCGCCTTTTGGTCGGCCAGATGCTCGACGGTCAAAAACTCCAGCACTTCGTCGGCCTTGGCGCGCAGGGCCCGTTCCTCGTCAGCGATGCGCTTGCGGCCAAACCAAGTGTTCCACAGCGTCTCGCCAGATTGTCCGCCGGGCACCATCATCAGGTTCTCACGGCAGGTCATCGAGTGAAATTCATGCGCGATCTGGAAGGTGCGCAGCAGACCCTTGTGAAACAGTGTGTGCGGGGGCAAGCCGGTGATATCCTCGCCCGCCATTGTAACCCGCCCTGAAGTTGGTTGAAGAACGCCCGCGATCACATTGAAAAGTGTCGTTTTTCCAGCGCCGTTAGGTCCGATCAGTCCGGTGATCGAGCCTTGCTCGATGGTCAGGCTCGCACCATCTACTGCATGAAAGCCGCCAAAGTGTTTATGCAAATCGTCTACGACGATCATATGTCCAAATCCCCGTTATCCGGCTCTTGCGGCTTTCCGTCGTTGCGGCTGCGCGAGCTCTTGTAAAAACAGTCCGGGGATATGCCCCGGACTGTCTCAAGATGCAGCCCCGAAGGGCGCAGACTTACTTGAAGCCGACGGTTGCGTTGGCGCCGTCTTGAACTTCGATCATGCGGTAGGTGCCCGCAGATTCGCCGGGTCCGATCAACTCGACAGCGGATGCGCCCACATAATCGATGTCCGTGCCCGCTTTGATCAGCTCAAGCGCTTTTGCAAGCTCACCAGGATAGATCTTCTCGCCGGGCGCGTTTGCCACGGTCAGAATGCTCTCCTTGTAGACTGCTGGATCAACGGAGCCGGATGCCTGCATCGCCAGCATCAACAATGCCGCGGCGTCATAGCTCTCAGGCGTGTAGGGCGAGGCTCCGAGGAAACCCGCTTCTTCGGACATGGCCGTGAAGGCTTCGATGCCGGGGCCTTCGGAGCCTGCGATCTGGCCGTAGGACCCATTGAGATCGGGGCCGATGTTGGCGGGCAGAGCCTCGCCGATCATGCCGCCGGGCAGGCCGAACTGCTCCCAGGCGCCCGCGTCGAGCGCCGCTTTGATAATACCGGCACCACCCTGGTCGAGGTAGCCGGCCACCACGAGGATATCACCGCCCGCCGAAGCGAGCGCGCCGACTTCAGCCGAATAATCCGCTTTGCCGTCCTCATGGGCCGCCACGATCGTGACTTCGCCGCCGATGGCTTTGAAGGAAGTCTCGATCGCATCTGCGAGGCCCTTGCCATAGTCATTGTTCGTGTACGTAAGCGCGATGGATTTGACGCCGCGTTCCTGCAGGATCTCGGCCATCACTTCGCCCTCGCGCGCGTCGGAGGGTGATGTGCGGAAGAAGAGTCCATTGTCTTCCATGGTTGTCAGACCGGGGGACGTGGCGGAGGGGGAAATCATCACCATGCCGTTCGGAATGGCGACGTTTTGTAGCACCGCGCCTGTCACGCCGGAGCAATCCGCACCGATTATGCCTGCGACGCCATCGGCGATCAGGCGTTCGGCGTTGGACACGGCCAAGCCGTTGTCGATACAGCCGGAATCGACCCGCATCGCCGTTACCTTCATGCCATCCATCAGCATGCCGCTTTCGGATACTTCGTTGATCGCAAGCTCGGCGCCATCGGCCATGTGGCCGGTCAGCGATTCAATCGGGCCGGTAAAGCCAAAAATAATTCCGAGTTTTACTTCTTTCGAGTGGCCATCAGCGAATGCGCCGGTTGCCACGAGTGCCGCAGCCGTTGTGGCCATAAGCATCTTTTTCATGTGTCTCTCCCAAGTTGGAACGTGATGTTCGCGAAGTAGCCTAAGCGCGGCCCGCGGAAAAGAGAAGCGGATTTTAACAGCGTAATTTCCCTATTTGAGTGGCTCAAACGCGCTTTTCTCCGGCTAAATCTCGAAAGTGCCGCCACATCGGATGAGGTGCCGTAAACCGGGCTGCATCGGTGCCGGAAACCAACCCGCGCCTCGAAGCAAGAAGGGATGCAGACAGTGATCTGCCGTGTTTTCAGATCGACAGGCGCGCCGCGTGGCTTCCGCGCTCGCGATAGGGGGTGTTGTCGTAATGCGCCCGGTAGCATTTCGAGAAATGCGAGGGCGAGGCAAATCCGCAAGCCAGTGCGACGTTGATCACGCTCATATCTGTCTGCATCAGCAGATTGCGCGCCTTTTGGAGGCGCAGTTCCATGTAATAACGCTTTGGTGAACGGTTGAGATAGCGGCGAAAGAGCCGCTCGAGCTGTCGCGTGCTCATGCCCACATCTTGCGCCAGAATGGAGGGGCTGATCGGCTCCTCGATATTGGCTTCCATGATCTGGATCACCTGGCTGAGCTTGGGATGGCGCACTCCGATCCGGGTGGGAACCGACAGGCGCTGGGTGTCCTGATCCGTGCGGATCGAGCTGTAGATGAGCTGGTCTGCGACGGCATTGGCCAGATCCTCGCCATGGTCGTCGGCTACGATCTTCAGCATCAGATCGATCGAAGAGGTCCCGCCTGCGGTGGTCATGCGGTTATTGTCGACGACGAAAACCGATTTTGTCAGATTAACCTCCTCGAACTCCTCGCCAAAGCTGTCCTGATTTTCCCAGTGGATCGTGGCACGCTTGCCGTCCAGCAATCCGGCCTTTGCCAGGGCATAGGCGGCCGTGCACAGTCCACCCATAATGATGCCCTTGCGTGCTTCACGGCGCAGCCACGAGAGCACCTTTTTGGTCGTGGCCTTTTGCACATCGATGCCTGAGCAGACAAGAACGGTATCGTCGCGGTTCATCTCGACCAAATCATTGTCGAGTTGAAACACCGTTCCGGCGGAACAGGCCGCCGAAATCCCGCCCTCACCGATCAAGGTCCATTCATAAAGGGTACGCCCCGCCATGCGGTTCGCGATCCGCAGGCTCTCGATTGCGGTTGAGAAACACAGCAGGCTGAAATTGTCGAGCAGCACGAACACAAAGCGGCGCGGCTTGTCACTATTTTGCGGGACACGCTGTGCGTGGGGGGCTTGGGCCATTGCAACAGTATCCACGAAAATACGGGGTTTGAAAACAAGTGCGTTACTAGGACATGACATGAAATGCGAGGTCAAGCGGACAAATGGGTTGTGGCCACCGGGCGACAGGTTTTGTATAGGACTTTCCTAAGCCTGCGAAAGCGACAAAAACTGACGCAGCCGTTTCCGACCGGAGTAGATCTTATGACGACATGGAGCAAATCAAGCTGGCGCAATGCCCCCCGGATCCAGATGCCCGATTATCCCGATCAGGCAGCACTGAAAGCCGTGGAAGCGCAGCTATCACGCTATCCGGTACTGGTGTTTGCCGGAGAGGCGCGCCGTCTGCGCAAGCATCTGGCCGCCGCAGGGCGCGGCGATGCGTTTTTATTGCAGGGCGGTGATTGCGCGGAAAGCTTCGAGCAGTTCTCTTCCGATATGATCCGCGATACATTCAAAGTGATGTTGCAGATGGCCGTGGTCCTTACATTCGGTGCCAAAGTGCCGGTGATCAAGGTGGGGCGCATGGCGGGGCAGTTTGCCAAGCCCCGCTCGGCCAATATGGAGACGATCGACGGGATCGAGCTTCCCAGCTACCGCGGTGACATCATCAACGATCTGGCCTTCACGCCCGAAGCGCGGATTCCCAATCCTGACAATATGATGCGCGCCTACACCCAATCCGCCGCAACCCTCAATCTGCTGCGCGCCTTCTCGACGGGCGGCTATGCGGATGTGCACAAAGTGCACGGCTGGACGCTTGGCTTTACCGATGGCGAGAAGGCGGCGAAGTACCGCGATCTGGCCGCGCGCATTTCCGACACGCTTGATTTCATGGCTGCCGCCGGTGTGTCGCCCGAAAATGCCCATACGCTGCAAACGGTGGAGTTCTACACAAGTCACGAATCCCTTTTGCTCGAATACGAGGAGGCGCTGTGCCGTCAGGAGGCCGAGACAGGCAAATGGTTGGCAGGTTCGGGGCACATGATCTGGATCGGTGACCGCACGCGCCAGCCCGACGGCGCCCATGTGGAATTCGCCTCCGGTGTGCAAAACCCGATCGGGCTCAAATGCGGGCCCACCATGGAAGTGGAAGATCTCAAAAAGCTGATGAAAAAGCTCAACCCGCTCAATGAAGAAGGGCGGTTGACGCTGATCGCGCGCTTCGGCGCTGGATCGGTGGGAGACCATCTGCCGCGCCTGATCAAGGCGGTGCGCGAGGAGGGGGCCAATGTAGTTTGGACCTGTGATGCGATGCACGGCAACACGATCAAGTCCTCGTCGGGCTACAAAACACGCCCCTTCGAGAGCGTGCTACGCGAAGTGCGCGAGTTCTTTGGCGTTCATGGCGCGGAGGGCACGGTGCCGGGAGGCGTCCACTTCGAGATGACAGGTCAGGACGTTACGGAATGTACCGGCGGCGTGCGTGACGTCTCAGACGAGGATCTGTCTGACCGCTACCACACCGCCTGCGACCCACGCCTCAACGCGAGCCAGTCGCTCGAGCTTGCCTTTCTCGTGGCGGAGGAGCTGTCGGCGCGGCGCGATAAAACAGACGTGCAGGCTGCAGACTGAAGCATCGAACATCTGTCAGGCGGCAAGGCGTAGTCGCCGCTGTCTGACAAGGTTCAATCGTCGTTTTTGACCAGACGGAGATAGGCGGGCCGGTTGCCCGGTTTCGCGCTCCGCTCTTCCTTTGCTGGCTTTGTGACCGGTTTCGGCGCGAAGGGTGCTATGGCTTCCGCGAACTCCTCCCGCGCTCCCTTTGGTTTTGCCGGTGCGGCGTAGTCCTTGCCAAGAAGGCGCAACTGGGCCGATACCAGATCAAATCTGCGCGGCACCGCCCCCAGCTCACCTTGGCTGACGATGCAGCCCAAAATCCGGCTCACATCGCCCAGATCACTTTTGAGTGGCAGCAGCACCATCCGCGCCTCCAGTGCAGGCTGGCCGAGGCTGCCCGACGATTGCATGACGATATCCGCCGTCCCGGGGGTCTGGAACACTTCCTCAAGAAGGCCCGCCACGCGAAGCCGGAAATCGTGTTCAAAAAACGCCGTAAGCGGCATGCCGCGGGCCTCCATCCCCATGATATCGTGCAGATGGGTGCCCGCTATGCGCATACGGGCGACACCTGGCGCGACCCGTTCGAGGATGAACGCAAACTCGAGTGCGCTTTCGATTCCGCGTGGATCTATCTCGGCGCGTTTGGGCATTTCGCGGCCTGCCCGCAGCGCGTCCCAATAGGCCTCGACAAGCGCGAGGGGAGCATAGCTGTTGTGGGGCAGGTGTTCTGACATTGTTACGACATTGTGCTGGGTTTTGCTCGAATTGTCCATTAAAGCTCTCGTCCGTTTGCGTAGTTTGGAATGGGATCGGCGGTTTCCGGTTGTTTTCGCTTGAAAGCCAGCAACACGCGCCCGTGGCTCCGTGCTGTGGCTTCATCCTTGGTTAGGGATATGTACCTCATCGCGCCGCATCTTGGACATATTTCAGTCATAAAGGTTAATTTCAAACGCGGTGTCTATCGCCCGCTGTGCGGTGTGAGGGGTTGCAGACGTAGGGGCAAACCCCCTATTCCAACCGCAGAATGAATTTTACGGGAGCGCGGCCATGATCAGGTCCATGACAGGCTTCGCTGCGAAAAGCGGCGCACTTTCCCCGCACAGTTGGAGTTGGGAGATGCGCGCGGTCAATGGCAAGGGGCTCGATCTACGGATCCGGGTGCCTGACTGGATCCCGGGGCTGGAAGCGGCATTGCGAAAAGAGAATGGTGGGCAAATCGCGCGGGGCAACGTCACGCTGGGTCTGCGGGTCGTGCGCGAGGAAGCGGGCGGCGGGCTGGCCGTAAACGAGGCGCAGTTGGCCACCGTGCTGACGGCGCTGGCGCGGATCGAGGCGGCAGCGATGGATGCGGGCGTGTCGCTTGCGCCCTCGAAGGCCACGGACATTGTCACGATGCGGGGGGTGCTGGATCTTGCCGTTGCCGAGGACGACAACGAGGCGCTCGCGCAGGCGATCATCGTAGAATACGCCGAAGTGCTCGCGGCCTTCAATGCCATGCGCGCGACCGAGGGTGCGGCCCTGAGCAAGATCATGCACGACCAGCTCGACCAGATCGAGGGGCTCACGGAGCAGGCCGCTGGGCTGGCACAGGCGCG
>JAGXHD010000003.1 GCA_024636395.1 Sulfitobacter sp. | reverse complement strand
CTGTTCATCACGCTCTTGTCGATCCCGATATTAGGCGAAAAGGTCGGGCCGCTGCGTCTTGGAGCGGTGCTTGTAGGTTTTATTGGCGTGATCATCATGCAGCGGCCATGGGAAAGCAGTGATACCATCACGGTCTCTCGCATCGTTCTTTTGCTTCCGGTACTGGCGGCGTTCACTTACGCTCTCAATCAGTTGATGACCCGCAAGCTGGGGGTCAAGGCACCCGCCTCCACCCTTTCGATCTATATTCAGGCGACGTTCCTGCTGGTCTCGGTGGCTTTCTATTTCGTGGCGGGCGACGGGCGATTTGCCGCGCAGACCACGAACGCGTCGCTCCAGTTTCTGCTGCGCGCGTGGGTCTGGCCCGCCGACGAGGACTGGCCCGTGCTTTTGGGCATGGGCGTGAACGGCGCGCTCATCGGCTATTGCCTCAGTCAGGCGTACCGCCTCGCCGATGCCGCCACGGTGGCGCCGTTCGAATACATCGGCCTGCCGCTGGCCGTTTTCTGGGGGCTCGTGGTCTTTGGAGATCTGCCCACATGGGAAGTCTGGACCGGCATCGGCTTAATCCTTGGGTCAGGCCTCTTCGTGTTCTTCCGCGAGCGCGCGAAGGCAAAGCGCGTCACCCCGCGCCCCGTAGCCCGGCGGCATTGAAGGTCAGTCCGCGCCCAGATCGATCACCACTTTGCCAGTGGCCTTGCGTGTGCGCAGCAGATCGAGCCCCTCGTTAGCCGCAGCCAAGGGCAGCACGTGGCTCACATGCGGCTTCAGGCGGCCCTCCAGATACCAGCCGATCAGTGTCTCAAAACTTTCGCCGAGCGCGCCGGGATGCAATTTGGCGTAGTCTCCAAGATAGAAGCCAAGCACCGTCATATTTTTGACCAGCAGGATATTGGCGGGGATTTGCGGGACCTCACCGCTGGCAAAGCCGAGCGGCAGCAGACGCGCGCCGGGATTGCAACTGCGCATCGCCGCCTCGAACTGCGCGCCACCAATCGGATCATACACCACATCCGCCCCGCCCAGCGCCTTGACCGTATCGCGAATATCCTCGGTCTCGGAGCAAATCAGATGGTCGGCGCCCAGCCGCTCGCAGATCGCGAGTTTTTCCGCCCCACGCGCACAAGCGATCACTTCGGCGCCCATCAGCTTGCCAAGCTCCACCGCCGTCAGGCCCACACCACCGGACGCACCCAAGACCAGCAGCCGCTCACCGGGCTGCAACTGCGCGCGCGCGCCCAGCGCCAGATGGCTGGTGCCGTAGGTGATCAGAAACGCCGCCGCATCGGCGAAAGGCATCGCATCAGGGATCGGCACACAGACCTCAGCGCGCAGCGCGGCATAGTCCGCCAGACCACCAACCCCGCTGTAGGCCGCGACCCGCGCGCCCACACGCAAATCCGTAACGCCCTCACCAATCTCTAAGATTGTTCCCGCAAGTTCCATCCCCGGCGCAAAGGGCAGCGCCGGTTTTTCCTGATAGGTTCCCTTGATTAAAAGCGTATCGCCAAAGTTCAGCCCGCAGGTCGCCACCCGTACGAGAACTTCGCCCGCCTTTGGCACCGGCCTGTCGAGCTCCTGAAGCACAAGCGGGGCGTTGTATTGTGTGGCGAGCATGGCCTGCATGAAGGGGCTCCTGTAAAACGCGGTTACACGACCCAGAAAACATATCCTCTCGCGAAAGCGAAGAGTGCAGCGCCAAAAAGACGACGGTGAACCTTCTCAGGCCGCCGCGAACCGGACACGCACACAAAGGCCGGGCTCCGCATCGCCGAAGGACAAAACCGCGCCGTGCAGGCGTGCCACCCCGTCGACGAGGCTGAGGCCAAGCCCGTTACCCGGGGTATGGCGGCTCTGCTCCAAACGGTAGAGGCGTTGTGTGACGCGGTCGTATTCGGCGGGCGGAATACCCGGCCCATCGTCGCGCACCTCCAAAATCACATATGCCCCCTCTTGGACAACGCTGACATCAATCGCCGCACCCGGCGGCGTATGGCGCATGGCATTCTCAAGAAGATTGGCAATCATCTGGCTCAACAGCGTCTTTTGTCCCGATACGAGCCCTGCTTCGGCCCCGCTGACCGAGAGCCTTTGTTCCTTCTCCGCAGCGCTCGGCTCATAGACCTCCACCATAGTGCGACACAGCAGCGCCAGATCGACAGGGGCGAATTGCGCCTTGAGCGCGCCATTCTCCACCTGCGCCAATTGCAAAAGTGATGCGAAGGTCGCAGAAATTCCCGACACTTCCGCCCGCGTCTGCACTACCAGATCAGCAGCCTCACCGGGCTCAACCATCTCCGCCAGCGCCTCCAGCCGTACCGACACACGTTGCACTGGCGTCTTGAGGTCATGGGCGATGTCCGACGAGACCTGCCGCAGAGCCGCGACAGAGCGCTCTTGCGCCTGCGCCATCCCGTTGACTGCGGAGCCGATGCGCGCCAAATCGTCAGACCAGCGCGGACCGCTCTGCACCCGGGCACTCAGATCGCCCCCTGTCAGATGCTCGAGCGCGCGCCGGATCACCTCCACGTGCCGCTGGGACCGCCGCGCAAGAATGAACCCCCCTGATAGCGCGATCAGGACTGTGGGCAGCAAGCTGATCCACAGGATATTCAGAAACACCGGCCGCAGCGCCTCGATCTCCGCGCGGCTCCGTGCGATCGTGAGGCGGCCGCCATAGAGCCGCTCGCTCAGCGCCAGATATTGCCCCTCGAGCTCAGCGCGCCCTGCCTCCAGCGAAATGATGTGAAACCCCTCGTCGTCGCGGGCTACCGCGCCGTTGCCGTAGATCTGGCCCGAAGGCGTCACATAGCTCAGCACCAGACGGCCCGGATCTGTCTCGTTCGATTCCGCCTGCACCAGAATGGAGACTGCCCGCGCAGAAGGAGCCGCACGGAACCCCGCCATATCCTGCGCCAGATCATCGCGAATGGACTGCTCGAACGCGCTCCGGCTATAGGCATAACTGGCCGCGAGGCTCAGCAGGCTGACGGTGGCAAACAGCACGACCAGCAAAAGCGCCAACCGCAGCGGCATCGAGCGCCAGAGCCGCTTCACCCGTCGATCCTGTAGCCCGCACCGCGCACCGTCTTTATCAGTTCGACATCGAAGGGTTTATCGACCTTGGCCCGCAGCCGACTCACATGGGTCTCGACCACGTTGGTCATCGGATCGAACGACAGATCCCAGACCCCTTCGAGCAGCATAGTGCGTGTCTGCACCCGCCCCTTGCGGCGCAGCAGAAACTCCAGCAGCGCATATTCCCGCGGCAAAAGATCAAGCTCCTGCCCTGCACGGACGACCCTGCGCGTGAGCAGATCCAGCGTCAGATCGCCTGCGTGCAGTGCCGTTTCCTGCTCGACCGCCTGAGGCCTTCGACCGAGCGCAGCCACCCGCGCCGACAGCTCGCCAAACGCGAAGGGTTTGACCAGATAATCATCGCCCCCCGCATTGAGGCCGCCTATCCGGTCCTCGACCGATCCCATCGCGGTCAGAAACAGCACGGGCGCGGTATTGCCCGCGCCACGCAGGGTTTTCACGAGCGTCAGCCCGTCAATACCCGGCAGCATCCGGTCGACGATCAGCACATCATGCGCCCCTGAAGTCGCCGCCACCAGCCCCGTTCGACCGTCGTCGATCAGATCCACCACATGGCCCTCCTCGCGCAGACCGCGCGCGATGTAGGTGCCGGTTGTGGCGTCATCCTCGATCACAAGTATTTTCATGATACGTGATATAGCCGCTCCCGGCTGCGGCTGCATCCCCCGCTCTATTACAGTTTTGTATAGGCCGGGCTGGTCCCCCTGTAATCTCGTGGCCCCATCTGTGACTCAATCGAAATCTGATGCACAAGGATCTACCATGACATCTTTGCTCTCTAAATCTGCCCCTATCGCGCTTGCCGCCGCCCTGGCCATGGCTCCTATGCTTGCGCCGACTGCTGCTTTCGCCGTTCCCGCGGGCGGATACGGCGATCTGGTCGAACAGGTCGCCCCTGCCGTCGTCTTCATCGAAGTCACCGGAGCGGCGGAAACTGTCGGCACCCTGCCGGACAACATGCCCGAGGCCCTGCGCAAACGGTTCGAACAGCAAATGCCTGATGCACAGCCCCGCGCCGGGCTCGGCTCCGGCTTCATCATCTCGCAAGACGGGCAGATCGTGACGAACAATCACGTGGTCAGCGGCGCGCAGACCGTTTCGGTCACGCTGGCCGATGGGCGCAAATTTGACGCCGAGGTTATCGGCAGCGATCCCGCCACCGACATCGCACTTCTGTCGATCAAGGCAGATGTGGATTTTCCATTCGTCAGCTTCGGCACCTCCGAGACAATGCGCGTAGGTGATGAAGTGGTCGCGGTCGGCAACCCGTTCGGCCTCAGCTCGACTGTGACGAGCGGGATCATCTCCGCCAAATCGCGCGATATAAATTCAGGCCCCTACGACGAGTTCATCCAGACGGACGCCGCCATCAACCGCGGCAATTCCGGCGGGCCGCTCTTCAACAACGCGGGTGATGTGATAGGCGTCAACACCGCCATCATCTCGCCGGGTGGCGGCTCTGTGGGGATCGGCTTCGCCGTGCCGTCGGATGTGGTGCGCGATGTGGTGGCCGATCTGTCACAGGACGGCAGCGTGACGCGCGGCTGGCTGGGCGTGAGCATCAGACCCATGAGCGATGAGGTCGCGCAGGTTCTGGGCTACGAAAGCGCCACTGGCGCAGTGGTCGAAGCCGTGTCGAAAGACAGCCCTGCGGCGGGTGCCGGCTTGGAGAACGGCGATATCATTCTCAGCTTCGACAGCGTCGAGATCAAAGCCCTGCGCGATTTGACACGGGCAGTTGCCGCCAAGAACCCGGACGACAGTGCACAAGTGAGCATTCTGCGCCGAGGCAAGGAAATGACGCTTGATGTCACCATAGGCACGCTGCCGCCGCAGGACGCCTGATTGCGTTTGGGTGCGCGAATAGCCCTTTTGCGCACCCACTCAGCCCTTCGCCCGCCCAACGCGTGAAGGGTGCCTGCCCCGATGCCCCCCTGCATCGGGGCATTTTTGCCAAGTGTCGCAGGCTGGGAGTTAGGGCTGGAAGCCGTTTCCCCGCCGGTATACGCGTCACGCATGATCCGAATGTCACATAGGGCCCTGCGGCATGCGATGCTGGCGCTTTTTGCGCTGGCCCTGCTGAGCTTGCCCTTCGCACACCGCGTAGGCACAGCACCCGTGACACCGGAAATGGCCCGCTTCCTGTCTGTCGGCGCACAACTTGATGATATCTGCGGCGAACGCGGAGGGCATCTCAACAGTGGATGCGAGAGCTGCCGCATCTCAGGTGCGGTCCTGTTGCCATCCGCCATCCAGATCCTGCGCCCTCTTGCAACACCCGCGACCATACGCACGAACATCTTTGCAGAGCATCTATCAGCCTCTGGGGCACCCCGGACCCTGCCTCCTGTGCGCGCACCACCGCGCGCGTGATTGTCACCTGAACAACATCAATCACACCGCGCGCAAGACGCGCAGATCACAGGAAACTATCATGACGTTTTTCACAAAAACCGCGCTTGCGGTTCTCCTTTCGACGGGCATGGCCCATGCCCATGACTATACCGTGGGGGATATCACCATCGCCCATCCCATGGCGTTCGAGACCGCCAAAACAGCCAATGTGGGGGGTGGTTACATGACGCTCACTAACGCCGGAGAAGCCCCAGATCGGCTGATGGAGGTGCGGGTCGCGCAGATCCCGCGCGTCGAGCTGCATCTGTCGGAAACAGATGCCAACGGCGTGGCACGCATGACCAAGCAGGACGGCATCAGCTTGCCTGCGGGCGAGACGGTGGCGCTGGAACCCGGCGGGCTGCACGTGATGTTCATGGGTCTGAACGGTGATCCCTTCGAGGTTGGCGAGAAGATCGAAGCGACCCTCGTGTTCGAGACCGCAGGCGAGATCGCCGTGACCTTCAACGTCGAAGCGCGCACGGCGCAGACGCATGGCGGGGCGGATCATTCCGGCCACAAGATGGCAGACTGACCGGCGGACTGATCCACAGCACGGGCAGGCCACAAAAAACTATGGCCTGCCTACACCTTCGTAATTTTTTGCAGACAACGGTTGAGGATCTCGCGCTCCTGCGGTGTCAGATGTGCGGAAAGCTTCGCGTCGTAAGCCTTTGCGGCCTCGTAGAGATCCGCATAAACCTCCTGCCCCTGCCGCGTCAGCGACAGGGTCTCGCGCCTGCGGTCCTCCTCCTGAACCGAGCGGGCCAGATACCGCTTTTGCTCGAGGGCCTGAACCGCGCGGCTCACTTTGGTCTTGTGCAGGCTCGCGCGCGCACAGATCGCCTTCGCCGTCATCGCACCATACCGGCCCAGGTGAAACAACACTCGCCATTCAGTGCGCAGCATGCCGTAGCGCTGACGGTAGTATTTCTGAAAGCCGATGCTCGACGCCTCCGCCGCCTGATTGAGTGCGTAGGGCAGGAATCTCCCCAAATCAAAGTCATTATCCGTCATTTTGACAAGTTACCCGTTGTTAGTTACAAATCAAACTAATATCTGCATCGGACAGGACGCAAGGGGACCATCATGAACAAAGAACTGTCACCACATGGCCTTCACTCCGCCGCCACACCCGTGGGCATCACCGACGGCTACATGCCCGGCTTCGGCAATGATTTCGAGACGGAAGCTTTACCCGGCGCATTGCCGCAGGGCATGAACTCTCCGCAAAAGGTCAACTACGGCCTGTACGGCGAGCAGCTGAGCGGGACTGCCTTCACCGCGCCGAGCCACCAAAATGAGCGGACGTGGTGTTACCGTATCCGCCCGTCCGTGAAGCACACGCACCGGTTCACAAAGATTGACCTGCCCTACTGGAAATCGGCGCCCCATGTGGACCCCGACGTGATCTCGCTGGGCCAGTACCGCTGGGATCCCGTGCCCCACAGCGACGCGCCGCTGACTTGGCTGACCGGCATGCGCACCATGACGACCGCAGGCGATGTGAACACGCAAACCGGCATGGCGAGCCATGTGTATCTGGTGACCCAGAGCATGAAGGACGCATATTTTTATTCTGCCGATTCGGAACTGTTGGTCGTGCCGCAGGAGGGCCGCCTGCGCTTCGCGACCGAACTTGGCGTGATCGACATCGAACCGCAGGAAATCGCCATCATCCCGCGTGGCCTCGTCTACCGGGTCGAGGTGCTCGAGGGCCCAGCGCGCGGCTTCGTCTGCGAGAATTACGGCCAGAAATTCCACCTGCCGGGCCGTGGCCCAATCGGCGCGAACTGCATGGCCAATCCACGCGATTTCAAAACGCCCGTGGCGGCCTTCGAAGACCGCGATGCCCCTTCGACCGTGACGATCAAATGGGCGGGCCAGTTTCACGAGACCAAGATCGGGCACAGCCCGCTGGACGTGGTCGCGTGGCATGGCAATTACGCGCCGTGCAAATACGATCTGCGCACCTATTGTCCAGTCGGTGCAGTCTTGTTCGACCACCCCGATCCGTCGATCTTCACCGTCCTGACGGCCCCATCAGGAGTCGAGGGAACCGCTAACATAGATTTCGTGCTTTTCCGCGACCGTTGGATGGTGGCGGAGGATACGTTCCGGCCGCCGTGGTACCACAAGAACGTCATGTCGGAGCTGATGGGCAACATTTACGGCATCTACGACGCCAAGCCTAAGGGCTTTGTCCCCGGTGGGATCAGCCTGCACAACATGATGCTGCCGCACGGGCCCGATAAAAACGCGTTCGAGGGCGCGTCAAACGCCGATCTGGGTGCGCAAAAGCTCGAAAACACCATGTCTTTCATGTTCGAGACCCGTTTTCCGCAGCACCTCACCCACTTCGCGGCCAAGGAGGCGCCCTTGCAGGATGACTATATCGACTGCTGGACCGATCTGGAAAAGAAGTTCGACGGAACACCGGGTAAGAAATAGTGGAGATTGTAGCTGCAATCCTCCTGTTTATCGCCGTCTGCGGAGCGCTGATGCTTTGGGACTTTTACAAACCAGCGCGGTTTCGGACGACTTACTCAAACGTCGACAAACGCAAGCGGTCTGGCGATGGCGGCGGCACCGGCTGGTTTGATAGCGATGGCGACGGAGATGGCGGTGGCGACTAATCTATGGCGCAGCCTTCTCGCGACCGACAACAAGGAAAACCAATGGCACTGATGAAATCATGGGTAGAAAGCGCCAACAGCGTCGATTGCCCGTTCCCGCTCAACAATCTGCCCTACGGCGTATTCACGACCAACGCGCTGGAACCACGCTGCGGTGTCGCGATCGGGGATATGATCCTCGATCTGAGCGCCGCCGAGGAAGCCGGACTGGTCGAGCTTGCCGAGGACCCGGTATTCGACGTGCCCTACTGGAACGATGTGATGGAGCTGGGCCCGGATGCCTGGGCCGCCCTGCGCGAACGCCTGATCGCCCTTTTGGAAGAAGGCGCGGCAGAGCAGGCCGCGGTGGCACCGCTCCTCATCCCATTGGACGAGGCCCGCATGGAGCTGCCGATGGTCGTGGCCGAGTTCACCGATTTCTACGCAGGCAAGCACCACGCGACCAATGTGGGCACGATGTTTCGCGGCGCTGAAAACGCGCTGCCGCCCAACTGGCTGCACATCCCCATCGGCTACAATGGCCGCGCGTCCTCCGTAGTCGTCTCCGGAACCGATATCATCCGGCCCAATGGCCAGACCAAAGCGCCCGACGGGGATATGCCGATATTCGGTCCTTGCAAAAGCCTCGATATCGAGCTGGAAATAGGCGCCATCGTCGGCACCGCCTCAGAGCTGGGGCATCCGGTCAGCGTCGCGCAGGCCGACGAGATGATCTTCGGCTATGTCCTGCTTAACGACTGGTCCGCCCGCGATATGCAGGCTTGGGAGTATCAGCCGCTGGGCCCGTTTCAGGCCAAGGCCTTCGCCACGTCGATCAGCCCCTGGATCGTGACCCGCGCGGCGCTGGAGCCGTTTCGGACCTCTACGCCCGAGCGCGAGAAGGCTTTGCTGCCCTATCTGCAAGAACCAAAACCGATGCTCTACGACATTGACCTGAGCGTGACCCTCAAACCCGAGGGTGGCGAGGCGGTGACGATATGCGAGACCAACTACAACGAGATGTATTACTCCGCCCCTCAACAGCTCGCCCATCACGCAAGCTCCGGCTGCGCCATGACTCCGGGCGATCTGCTGGGCTCCGGCACGATCTCCGGCCCGGAAAAGCACCAGCGCGGCAGCTTGCTGGAGCTGTCGTGGGGCGGCAAGGAGCCGTTTGATGCGGGTGGTGGCCAGACCCG
Source organism: Sulfitobacter sp. (assembly GCA_024636395.1). Lineage (GTDB taxonomy): Bacteria > Pseudomonadota > Alphaproteobacteria > Rhodobacterales > Rhodobacteraceae > JAGXHD01. The sequence continues at coordinate 2,868 of JAGXHD010000003.1, read as the reverse complement.
CAGCTTCATCGAAGACGGTGACACGCTCACGCTGCACGGCGCGGCGAAGGGCGATGGCTACCGCATCGGGTTCGGCACCTGCACCGCCACGATAAAACCCGCCGTTAAATTTCCATAAAATACCCAAGGATACCCAAAATGGCCAAAGCATTTGCCTCCCAAGGCGATATGACCGAGAAAAAGATCACATTCGACGAGATAGGCCGCGATCTGTGGGCGTTCACCGCCGAGGGCGATCCGAACTCGGGCGTGATCATCGGCGACGAAAGCGTGATGATCATCGAGGCGCAGGCCACTCCGCGGCTCGCCAACAAAGTCATTGAGCAGGTCCGCAAAGTTACCGATAAACCAATCAGCCACGTGGTGCTGACCCACTACCACGCCGTGCGCGTGCTGGGGGCCTCCGCGTATGGTGCGGACCAGATCATCATGGGCGAAGCCGCGCGGGGCATGGTCATGGAGCGGGGTCAGGAGGATTGGGATTCTGAGTTCCAACGCTTCCCGCGTCTGTTCGAGGGGTACGAGTCCATTCCCGGCCTCACCTATCCCACCACCACTTTCAACGACCGCATGACCATCCATCTGGGCAAGCGCCGTGTCGATCTGATGTACCTTGGCCGCGCGCATACTGCAGGCGATATCGTGATCCACGTGCCCGACGAGAACGTGATGTTCACCGGCGACATCGTCGAGGACCACTCCGCCTGCTACTGCGGCGACGGGCATTTCGCCGATTGGGGCAGCACGCTCGATGCGATCAAGGCCTATGACGTGAATTCCATTGCGCCCGGTCGTGGCGGTGCGCTGATCGGCAAAGAGGCCGTGAACCGCGCGATTGAGTCCACGCGTGATTTCGTCAATTCCACCTATGCCCCCGCCGCCCGGGTCGCGGCACAGGGCGGCACCCTCAAACAGGCGTGGGACGCCGTACGCGCCGAATGCGACCACAAATTCGCCGACTACGCGATCTACGAGCATTGCCTGCCCTTCAACGTCGCGCGCGCCTACGACGAAGCGCGCGGCATCAGCCATCCCCGTATCTGGACCGCTGAGCGTGATCTGGAAATGTGGGCCGCCTTGCAGGGCTGATCGAGAGGACACATCATGGTCGCGACCCGCTATAAAACAGCCTTTCAGCTCTACCCCTACGCCAAGGTCAGCGCGCAGGACAACGCTGCCGCACGGCATCCGGTGGTGATCGTCGGCGGCGGGCCTGTGGGTCTCGCGCTCGCGCTTGATCTGGGGCAAAAAGGCACGCCCGCGCTGGTGCTCGATGATCATGACGGCGCCGGGCTCGGGTCCAAGGCGATCTGCTTTGCCAAGCGCACATTGGATATCGCGACCCGTCTGGGCGCGGGGCAACCCATGGTCGAGAAAGGGATCGTCTGGAACGTCGGCAAGGTGTTCCACGAGGACCACAAGATCTTCGATTTCAATCTTCAGCCCGAGCCGGGCCACCGGAACCCCGCCTTCATCAATCTGCAACAGCCCTATTTCGAAAAATATCTCGTCGATGCGATCCATACTGCGCAGGCGGCGGGCGCACCCATTGAGATCCGCGGCCGCAATTGCGTCACGAAGCTCGAAAACCATGGCAGCTACTCAACCCTGACGGTCGAGACGCCAGATGGGCCCTATCTGCTTGAAGCAGACTACCTCATCGCCTGCGACGGAGCCCGATCGCCGTTGCGCGAAATGATGGACCTGAGCTTTGACGGCCGTGTGTTCGAGGATAACTTTCTGATCGCTGATGTGCATATGAAGGCCGATTTTCCTACCGAGCGGTGGTTCTGGTTCGAGCCGCCGTTCAAGGGGGCGGGCCAGTCCGCGCTTCTGCATAAGCAACCCGACGATATCTGGCGGATCGATTTCCAACTCGGCTGGGACATCGACCGCGCGCATGAGCTTGATCCCTCCCGCATCCGTGCGCGCGTCGACGCCATGCTCTCGTCGCAAGCGGGTCAGGTGCCAGAATACACTCTGGAGTGGACTTCAATCTACACGTTCCAGTGCCGCAGGATGGAAAAATTCCGCCATGGCAACGTCATATTTGCTGGAGACAGCGCACATCAGGTCTCGCCCTTCGGCGCACGCGGCGCAAATTCAGGCGTTCAAGATGCCGATAATCTGGGCTGGAAGCTCGATCTGGTGGTAAAGGGTCTCGCCGATGAAAGCCTGCTCGACAGCTATGGTACAGAGCGCGAACACGGAGCGGACGAAAATATCCTCAATTCGTCACGGGCGACGGATTTCATGACCCCCAAATCCGAGCTGTCCAAAACGTTCCGCAATGCCGTGTTGGAGCTGGCGGCTAAACACGCCTTCGCGCGCCCATTGGTAAACTCCGGTCGCCTCTCGGTGCCGTGCAACTACGCTGGCTTTGCGCTTTTCGGCGAGGATATGCTGGCGGAGGGACCCGAGGCCAGCCGCCCGGGCATGACATGCCCCGACGCGCCCCACGACGAGGGCTTTATTCTCGATCATCTAGGGGGCGGCTTTACGCTGCTGGCGCTGGGATGCGAGGCGCAAGATGTCGTCTCCCACGGACTCACCGTGAAGGCGCTGACGATTCCGGCGCCCTCCGGCGCGCTCGCAAAGCGCTATCTCGGTGATGCCCCCCAAGGCATCTTTCTGATCCGTCCCGATCAGCACATTATTGCGCGCTGGTCCGAATTTGATGCTGCCGCCGCAACCGCAGCGCTCGCGCAAGCGATCGGTAAGGACCTATCATGCTGATCCTTACGCCTAATATTCCTGACCCGGACGGGTTTTACGAAGAGCTGATCAGCGCGCACTCGGGCCTGAGCAAAGAGCAAAGCGATGCTTACAATGCGCGGCTTATCCTGACGCTGGCCAATCATATCGGGG
>JAGXHD010000025.1 GCA_024636395.1 Sulfitobacter sp. | reverse complement strand
GTTACCTGATGGACGGTAAGCCCCCGAAAGCGGGCGATATCTTCCGCGCGCCCGGTCAGGCAGAGGTACTGCGCCGTATCGCTAAGGACGGCCGCGATGCGTTTTACAAAGGCGAGGTGGCCGAAGATATGCTGGCTGCCCTGACCGCAGCGGGCGGCGTACACACGGCAGATGATTTCGCGAACGTATCCTCGACCCGCACCGATCCGATTTCCGGCATGTACAAGGATCTCGAAGTCGTCGAGCACCCGCCGAACGGTCAGGGCGCCACTGCGCTGTTGATGCTCAACATCCTGTCACAGTTCGACATGGCGGGGATGGACCCCTTTAGCGCACAGCGCGTGCACATTGAGGCCGAAGCGACCAAGCTCGCCTATGACGCGCGCAACCGCTTCCTGGCTGATGCCGATTACGCCACACGGTCGGACTACATGCTGGAAATGGACACCGCCAAAAAGCTCGCAGCCTTGATCGATCCCAAAAAGGCGATGCCAAGTGCGGCGGCACTCACCGAAGCCGTGCACAAAGATACGATCTACATCACCGTGGTCGACGGCGATGGCATGAGCGTCTCGCTGATCTATTCGATCTTCCACGGCTTCGGCTCGGGCATCGCGTCCGACAAGTTCGGGCTGCTGCTGCAAAACCGTGGCGCGGGCTTCACTCTGGAGGAAGGCCACCCCAACGAGCTTAAAGGCGGCAAGCGCCCGATGCACACGATCATCCCCGGCATGATCAGGCAGGGCGGTCGCGTGATCATGCCCTTCGGCGTGATGGGCGGCGCCTACCAGTGCTGCGGCCACGCGCGCTTTGCCTCCAACATCTCCGATTTCGGGATGGACCCGCAGGCCGCCATCGACGCGCCCCGCGCCTTTACCGACAATGGCACTTTGAATGTTGAGCGGGGGTATTCCGATGCCGTCCGCGAGGAGTTGTCGGCCATGGGCCACACGGTCGCGATCCCAAAAACCGCAATCGGTGGCGCACAAGCGATCAAGATCCATGACAGCGGTGTGCTTGAAGGCGCGTCAGATCCACGCAAGGACGGCTGCGCGCTGGGTTATTGATCGGCGTTAGGGGGGTGTGCAGGCGGTGCCCGCATAGCACCCCCCTAGTTCAGCTGGAAATGCAGTGGGTAGGTGCCGTTCTCGAACGGGCCGAAAAGATCTGGAATATCGGGATGGTCCACCGGCTCACCGCTGTAATCCGCAACCAGATTCTGTTCCGACACATACGCCACATAGTAACTCTGATCGTTCTCGGCCAGCAAATGATAAAAGGGCTGACCCTTGATCGGACGGCTCTCCTCGGGAATCGACTCGTACCACTCTTCGGTGTTCGCAAATTCCGGATCGACATCAAAAATTACCCCGCGAAACGGGTGTTTTTTATGACGGACCACTTGTCCGAGATGATATTTGGCACGCGTTCTAATCATAGCAATGCGCTCCCTACTCTTGGTTCCTACATGAGACAAGGGCATTTTGTCCAACACTTGCAGCAAGGTTAAAGGAAACAGTCTGTGAACCTTACACTGACAGTGCTGGAGATCGTGGCGCCCGTATTTCTGCTGGCTGCCATTGGTTTTATCTGGGTAAAGCTGGGATTTGAATACCGCATCAACTTCGTGACGCAACTTGCCACGACGCTGGCCGTGCCCTGCCTGATCTTCACCTCACTGATGCAGACGGATATCGACCCCGCCGCCCTCACCGCCCTATCGCTGGCATCGGTCGCGGCCTATCTGGGAGTGACGGTCGTAGCTTGGATTCTGGTCCGGGCGGGAGGGCTCTACCGGCGCACGTATATGGCCCCGATGATCTTTGGAAACACCGGAAACCTCGGCCTGCCACTGGCACTTTTTGCCTTTGGTCCCGAGGGCTTGAGTTATGCTGTGGTCGTGTTTGCCATCATGGCGATCTGGACTTTCACCTTCGGGATCTGGCTGGTTGCAGGGGCCGGCAGCTTTCGCAAAGTGCTCCGCGAACCACTGGTCGGAGCGACCGTTCTGGGCGGGATTTTTCTCTGGCAAGGCTGGGAGACACCCACGTTTGTGACCAATACGCTCTCGCTGATCGGGCGGATGGCGATTCCGCTCATGCTGATCACGCTGGGCGTGGCCGTCGCCCGGTTGACTCCCGGCGGCATCGGGCGTGCGGTCATTTTGTCGGTAATCAAGCTCGTGGCCTGCGTCGGCATCGCGGGGCTTGCAGGCATCGCTTTCGGCCTAGATCGTACCGCTTTCGGCGTTCTGGTGCTTCAGGTTGCCACACCCGTCGCAGTCACGTCTTATCTGCTGGCCGAGAAATACGGCGCCGATGCGCAGGCGGTCGCTGGGCTCGTCGTCGTCTCGACCCTCATCTCGGTCGGCGCCTTGCCGCTACTTTTAGCGGCTCTTCTCTAGATTCGGACTGTAAAACTACGGCGTTCTGCGCTATGATCTCACAAAATATAAAAAACTAATCTTGAGGCGATAGGCAGATGAAAAAACCCCTTCGCGCTATGATAATCGCGTTGCTTTTGTCCAGTTGTGGCGGCTCGTCCTCCACGACCCCTCCGCGGGATCTGGACAACGCATGCACGATTCTCCAACAGCGCCCCGATTACTACAGAGCGTTCAAGAAGACCGAGCGGAAATGGGGTATCCCCATTCATGTCCAGATGGCCACGATCCATCAAGAGAGCAAATTCGTCGGCGATGCGCGCACACCCTTCCGCTACGTGCTTGGCGTAATTCCCATGGGCCGCCAATCGAGCGCTTTTGGCTATGGACAGGCCCTCGACGGGACTTGGGATGAATATGTGGTGGCCGAGCGCAAACGCGGCGCCCGCCGCGACCGGATTGATGATGCGACCGACTTCATGGGCTGGTACAAAAACATCAGCAGGGAGCGTAATGGCATCGCTCTCACAGATGCGCGCAATCAGTATCTGGCATACCATGAAGGCCACAGCGGGTATCGCCGCGGTTCCTACAACGCAAAACCATGGCTGATCGGCGTTGCCGGCAGGGTCGAGACCCGCGCGGCGATGTACGAGCAACAGATTGCGGCCTGCCGCCTTCGGTGATCCGTGCAGGGATCGTTACCCTGTGTGCGGGAACTGGCAGCGAAGGTTTGCGATCGTCCATTGAAAATGGCGCCCGAAATCACGGGCGCCATGAGTGTCTCAGGGCAAACGCAGGCTGTGCTTGCGATGCAAGTCGTAAATTACTAGCGGTTGACGACCCCAGGCGCGCCCACATCAAACAGCGCGTTGGGCAGGTTACCGCCTCTTTGCAAGTCACCCAGAACAACCGTGGTCTGCCCGCCGTTGCCATCGTTGATGATCCACTGGCGCAGTTCCGGATCCGGGCCCGTGAATTTCATCTGGATATTGCCGTATTGCGGGTTTTCGGGATCTTGCGCAGTGACTGTCGTTGCCGTGCCGTCATAGGTGTGACCGGTCACCATGCGCGCCTGTGACAGGTTCACATTTTCCGCCAGAATGATCGACAGCGGCGTGCGCGCCAGTGGATAGGTCTCCGGCGCCTGATTTGATTTGGTGTCATAGATCACGACGGTATTGGAGCCCGCCACCACGAGGCCCGTATCAGGAGCGTTGTATTCGAAGCGCACGCGGCCCGGCCGCTTGATGTAGATCATCCCGGTCGAAATAGTCCCGTCGCCGTTGATCTGGGTAAACTCTCCCTGAGCAGTGGTCATGGCGTTAAGGTAGCTGCTGATATTGCCCAGCGGCAGCCTGTCAGCCATGGCAGCCGTCGCTGCGACGGTCACGGCCGCGCCGAGTATGATGGTTTTCAGAAGTCGCATGGGATAATCCTATGTTCTTGCAAAGTGCTACATTCTACATAGGGGGGCGGGCGTTGATATGCGATATCAGCCCAAGATTTTCTGCTGATTGCATGCCACACAGGCGGCTTTCCCCTTATCCGAAAAAGCGAACGCAGTCCGTGATCTCCATCAGGGTTGGCAAGCCTCTGGAGGCAAAAAAATGGCCCCCCTCTGAGCAGGGGGGCCATTTCACCGAGGGGTGCCGGTCGGGGAGGTTAACCTTGTTCCGGCACGAGGATCTCACGTTTACCGACGTGGTTGGCCGGAGAGACAAGACCTTCATCCTCCATTTGTTCAACCAGACGGGCGGCCTTGTTGTAGCCAATCGCGAGTTTTCTCTGGATGTAGGAGGTGGAGCATTTCCGATCCTTGGTCACGATCGCGACTGCAGTATCGTAGAGCGCATCCTCGCTATCCGTGTTGCCGCCAGTGTTAAGGCCCAAAACCGTATCGATATCGGATTCCTTATCCTCGGGTGGCCCTTCGACCACGCCGGAGACGTATTCAGGCTCGCCGAACTGCTTGAGGTGGTTGACGATTTCCTCGACTTCCTCATCGCTGACAAAGGGGCCGTGACAGCGGATCACTTTGGAGCCGCCGGCCATGTAGAGCATGTCGCCCATGCCCAGCAGCTGCTCTGCGCCCATCTCGCCCAGAATGGTGCGACTGTCGATTTTCGACGTTACCTGAAACGAAATCCGCGTGGGGAAGTTCGCCTTGATCGTGCCAGTGATCACGTCGACCGAAGGCCGCTGTGTCGCCATAATGAGGTGGATGCCGGAGGCACGCGCCATCTGTGCCAGGCGCTGGATGCAGGCCTCGATCTCCTTGCCCGCAACCATCATCAGGTCGGCCATCTCATCCACGATCACGACGATATAGGGCAGCTTGACAGGTGTGTTTTCTTCCGTCTCGAAAATCGGCTCGCCGGTATCGTCGTCAAACCCGGTCTGCACTGTGCGCGAGAACATCTCACCTTTGGCCAGCGCTTCCTTCACGCGGCCGTTGTAGCCCTCGATGTTGCGCACACCCATTTTAGACATCTTGCGGTAGCGGTCCTCCATCTCGCCCACGGTCCACTTGAGCGCGACGAGCGCCTTTTTCGGGTCCGTCACGACGGGCGACAGCAAATGCGGGATGCCGTCATAGACGCTGAGTTCCAGCATCTTGGGGTCGATCATGATCATCCGGCACTCTTCGGGCGAGAGCTTGTAGAGCAGCGACAGGATCATCGTGTTGATCGCCACGGACTTACCCGAACCGGTGGTACCGGCAATCAGCAGGTGTGGCATCTTGGCGAGGTTGGCCACCACAGGCTCCCCGCCGATGTCCTTGCCTAGAGCAAGCGGCAGATTCTGGTTGCCGTCGCCGAAATCGCGGGAGCTTATGATCTCGCGCAGCACCACCTTCTCGCGGTGCTCATTGGGCAGTTCGATCCCGATCACGCTGCGGCCCGGCACGGTCGAGACGCGCGCAGACAGCGCAGCCATGGAGCGCGCAATATCGTCCGCAAGACCGATCACACGGCTTGCCTTGAGGCCCGGTGCGGGTTCCAGCTCGTACATGGTCACGACAGGGCCGGGGCGCACGGCTACAATCTCGCCCTTCACGCCATAATCATCGAGCACGGATTCCAGCATGCGCGCGTTTTCTTCCAGCGCTTCATCGCTCAGATGCTGGCGCGGCGTATCGGGCGCGGCTTCCAGCAGGCTCAGCGGGGGCAGCTCAAAACCCGGATGGCTGTCGTCGAACGATAGGGTCGGCTGCGCTTCGGCTTTGGCCTGCTTGCTTTGCGGCACGGGCTTGCGCATCATCGGCATGACCACACGCTTGGCTTCCGGCATCGGAATTCTTGGCGCGGCAGGCGTGTAGGCGGTTGGCCGAACCTGCGCCTCGTCCATCGCATCCGGCTCTACAAAGATATTCACCTCGTCCTCGGGGTAGGGCGTATCGAATGCGTCGTAATGCTCCATCGGTGCGGCATCGGCATAGACGGGAGCAGGAGGCGCAGGTGGGACCACGCGCGCGCTCAGAGGCGGCTCTGCGGGAAGTACTGCTGTGGATCTGGCGGGTGCGGTCAGCGGCGGCTCAGCGCGGGTTGTGTTCAATACCAGCGGATCGGGCCCACGGCCACGGCCGCGTGTCAGCGGTGCGGTCGCAGGGACATGCACGGCGTTTGAATGGCGCACACGGTTTTTGATTATGTCGGAAATCTTGGTTTTGATACGATCCTCGCTGGGCCCCTCCTCCAGAACGGCATCGTGATAAGTCTCTACCAGTTCGGGCTGCGGCATGGCATCGGGGCGCTTGATCAGGCCCGGCATGCGCGCCAGAAGGCCCGTCTTGGCTTCCGGCGTGGCAAACATGGAGGGCTCGGGCTGTGGGCTGGCAAAGGGCATCGCCCGGCTTGCAACGAGCCCTGAGGTGCGCGCAGCAGCAGGAGCGACCTGCGCCTGCGCCCGCGCGTAGGCTTCTGCTTCGTCGCGTTCAATGCGCCGCTGCGCGCGCCGATCCGCCTGCTTTGCCTGAAGACCCTGCGCGGCACTCACGGCGCCCGTCGCGCTGCGGCCCAGAATATTCATCAGCGCCGCATAAACCATGATTGTGCCGACCAGCAGGAAGCGGCCGAAGCGCGTCAGCTCGCTGCGTGTAAATCCAAGAACGAAGGCGCCGAGGGCGACAATTCCGAGTCCCATCACCACCGACATCATCTTGACCGTAAAGGTGGAGCCGATGGGCAAAACCGTAAGGATAACACCCATGACCGTATCACCGAACAGACCGCCGAGGCCGAAGCTGTGTGTTTGCAGCCATTCGGATCCCGGCGTGAGGGTCGATGCGTAAATCGCGCCCAGCGCCATGGCGATCGGCGCAAAGATCAAACGGCCCATCGCCCGCTCCTGCCCCCGGTGCAGCGCAAAACGCACGCCCCAGGCCAGCAAAACAATCGCGAGACCCCAAGCCCCCCAGCCCACGATCATGAACAGCGGTGCCGCGAGCGACGCACCCATACGACCCAGCCGATTTTGCGCGGGCGCATCCGTTGCCAGCATCCAGTTCGGATCGTCGGGGGTGTAGCTGCCGATCATCATGGCCGCCATGACACCGAGCGCCAGCAGGACCAAACCCAGCAATTCCTTGCCGCGCTTCTCGATCGCCTCTGCCGTTGTGCTGTCCAGCAGCGGTTCGCGCTGTCGTGTCTGATATGCCATAAACTCGTCCCTCTATACCGGATAAAGACAGTCGCGAATGGCCATGAGGCCCCGCTCCGTCTCTTCTTTCGGGGCCACCAGGGCCGCTCTTATATATTTCTTGCCCGGGTTCTCGACCCCGGGAACGTCTTGCGCAAGATAGCCGCCAGGCAGCACCTTCACGCCCGTCTCACGCCACAGCTTCACAGCCGCAGCCTCATCGTCTTCGACGGGCAGCCACAGGAAAAAACCCGCCTCAGGGCTCATGTATCCGGCAACATTACCGAAAATACGGTCGGCGATCTCGAATTTCTCGGCATACATCGCGCGGCTCTCGATCACATGCGCTTCATCGCTCCACACCGCCGCTGCCGCCGCTTGCAACGGGAGCGGCAGGGGGGCGCCGGCATAATTGCGCAGCTGCTTAATCTCGCTCATGGATTGCGCACCCGAGGCGCAAAAGCCCGACCGCAGGCCCGGCAGATTGGAGCGTTTGCTCAGGGAGTGGAAAATAACAACGCGATTGAGATCCGCGCCCATCTCATGAGCAACCTGCAAAGCGCCCACGGGGGCTGCATCCCGGTACACCTCCGAATAGCACTCATCGGCGAAGATCACAAAATCATGCAGCTCGCCGAGCTGGATCAGCGCTTCCCAATAGGCTCGTGTCGCGACAGATCCTTGTGGGTTTGCGGGCGAGCAGATGTAGACCGCCACCGTTCGGTCTAGCGTCTCGGCATCAACCGCCTGAAAATCAGGCAGATGGCCCGTGGCGGCGGTGGCATTCACCATCACCGGATCGCAAGCCCCCGAAATCGCGGCGATCATGTATACTTGATAAAACGGGTTCGGCATCAGAATCGCAGGCTTTTTGCCATTTTTGCGCTCGGGGCACAGGGCGATCACGGCATTATAGAGCCCTTCTCGCGTGCCGTTGAGCGCCATCACCTGTGTATCTGCATCGACCGGAACGCCGTAGCGACGGTCGATCCATCCCGCGATCGCACCGCGCAACTCGGGAGAGCCATCGTTTGGCGGATAGCTGTTAAACCCAGCGGCGTTTTGCACGTTCACGTCAGTGACCCAGGCCGGAAACGCATGTTTCGGCTCGCCTATGGTCATCTGGATCAGCGGACCGCCCCCCTCGTGCGCATCGAGAAGCGCACGCAGACGGGGCCACGCATGAGCAGGAAGGTTCGAAAACCGCTCAGGAAAATTCATCAAAACTGCCTCGGATCGGGATCGTTCACGCCCCGTTTCCAGCAAGGTAGCTTAAACCCCTGCCCGCCGTCTAGGAAAAATCCGGCGCTTCTCGGGTACTTGTGGCT